>DATENN010000236.1:0-29657 GCA_035275045.1 Pyrinomonadaceae bacterium | reverse complement strand
CGGCAGTGTGCCCGCAGCGTTCCCGATCCGCGGCGCGCAAACGTCGGCATTCGTTTCCGCAATCGTCGGCGGTATCGGCGGCGAAGTCGACACTCGCTTCTTTCCTTTCGTTGGCGGAACGGTCCCTGCTGGTCCAGCGGGATTAAATGCGGCAGATGTGCAAACGATCATCGAGCACGCAGCACAACAGGCAAACATTACTCGAGCTGCCATTCGCCAGCCGCTGGGCAGCAACGCGCGCGTGACGATGGCTGTGGTGGATGCGTCAGGCAATGTGCTCGGCGTCTTTCGTCAGCAGGACGCACCGGTCTTCGGTTTCGACGTTGCTGTTCAAAAGGCGCGCACCGCTGCTTTTTATTCGAACGCAGCGGCGGGAACGTTGTTGCGTGGCGCAGGTCTTGGAAGTTATGTCGATCGAGCACTCGCCGACGGACTAAAGTTGGATGGTTCGGTAGCATTTACCGATCGCGCCGGTGGTTTTCTTCATCGGCCTTTCTTTCCGGACGGCATAAACAACACTGCGCCTGGTCCATTCAGTACTGGCATCGGCGACTGGAGCCCTTTTAATGACGGCCTTCAATTGGATTTGATCAGGACAAACCTGCTGGCGGCGATCGGCGGTGCGGCCGTCCCCTGCACCACCATCCCTAATCTTCCTAACGGCATTCAAATCTTTCCGGGCAGCGTGCCGCTGTACAAAAATGGCGTACTGATTGGAGCGATCGGAGTTAGCGGCGACGGCGTGGATCAAGACGATTTGATCGCAGCGGCGGGTGCCAACGGTTATGCGCCACCGGTTTCGATTCGCGCGGATCAGGTATTCGTGCGTGGCGTTCGGCTTCCGTTTCTGAAATTTCCACGTAGTCCAAACCTATAGTCATGCACTCAAGACTGAAACTTTTTTTCAAAAGGCCCCATGCATCTCGCGGCGCATGGAGGCTTGTGTTCGGTCTTTTGATGTTGACGCTTGCTGTTTGCGTAGCGGCACAGACCGGCGACACTCTCCGCGCAGCGGGGGGCGTGCTGCGTATTCGCGCGCGCGTCAAGCTTGGCGATGAAACCAAGGGATTGTCGCGCAAACGTTTTTTCCTGATCAAAGGTTCGCTTGAGCAAAACAAAGCATTGGTTGAGGCCATCAAGAACCAGCCATTGACCACGCGCGATTGCTTTTACGCGCATGCGGGCGCGACCCCACAATTGATTGCCTGGTTAAAAGAGAACGACTGCGAATCGGTGTATTGCCGCGAAATTCAGGCTGATGATGTTCAAGGTCCAAAAGCGGTGCCCGAATTTGCGACGGCGCTGGCGGGAGGCGAAAAATCCTGGGGTAATAAAGATCTCGCGCGCAAGTGGTTGACGGTGAATCTTCCGGATCAACTGCGCGACGGTTTCTACCGGCAGCGACAAATGGAAATCGCAAACTTTATCAAGCGTGCTGAAGCATCCTCCGGCGCACCCGTTCTTTCCGTCATGACTGATACAAAAGGAACCGCATACTTTACCGACCTCGACGTTGGCAGTTACACGCTGACGAACATTGCAGGCGCCGAGATTGGGCCGGCGAGCTCCGTTTGGAATTGCGACATACAAATGAAGGCCGATGATATGAGTAACGAGAAGGCCTATATGATCTCAAACCGCAAAGACAAAAACGTGAAGTGCGTTGCGATAGAAAAGCCGCTGCCGGTTTGCGCGCCCTGAAGCTGAAAGTTAATGAAACATCGTTTTTGTTTTTCGCTTTTGACAGCCGCCGTCTTGATTTTTGCAATAGCGGCTGTCGGCCTGTTGGTTCGCAACGCCGCGGCGCAACGCCGTCGGCCGCGCCGTCCAATTGCCACCGCAAAATCCGCGGCTGGAGTCAATTACGCTCACTTCTCCCACGCCACAAAGAAACATCAAGCTGCCTGCAACACTTGTCATAAAGCGCCGACCTCGAATTGGGAAAAAGCCAGCGGCTTTCCCGACGTTGCGGATTTTCCTGATCACGAAGCCTGCGTTGGTTGTCATCGGGCGCAGTTCTTCCGCAGCGACAAGCCCGCCATTTGTTCGGATTGCCATATGAAAGTCTCTCCGCGCGATAGCGTTCGTTTTGCTTTTCGCAATCCCGCCAGCTCACGCCAGTTCGTGATCGAGTTCCCACACGACAAGCATCAGGACGTAATTGCGCGGCTGCTGAAAAATTATGAGCGCCAAGGGACGTTCGAATTTACGCGGGCGAGCTATAACGTCGCGGATGAAAAAAATAAACACTTCAACAATTGCGAGATTTGCCACCAACCTCGTGCTGTTCCAACGTCGACAAAGTGGCCCGATGCATTCCTGCCGGCGCCGGACACTTTTAAGGCGGCGCCGTTGGACCACGCGTCGTGCTTTAACTGTCACTGGCAACGGCAACAGCCGGTCAGCGACAATTGCGGTGGCTGTCACAAACTCGCTGAGAAACCATATGCCGCCATCGATGCGCCGCCGAGAATCTCGCTAAAGTTTCGTCACGGGCGTGAACAGCACATCGCGGAATGCACGACCTGTCACATCAATATCACCAAGTCCGCGACGCTGCGCGGTCTCAAACCTGACGTGCCGATCACCGCTTGTACTGAATGCCATAACAAAGATGGTTTACGTTTGGATCTGAGCAAAGAGTTGGTCGCGATTGATCGGGATCCGACGTTCACTTGCTCGTATTGTCACACTTCGGAGGTGGGCAGACGCGACCCACCAGCGGCTCATTACTTAATTGCCGGTATGAAACCTAAGAAACGCGCGGAGGCGAAATGACTTCGCGATCACCTCAGCCGCAGCGAAAGCGTTCCAACACCGTGTGGTTATTATCGCTCTGCATCCTCACTCTGTTTTGCATTTCAGTGGTTAGCAAATCAAAAGGTCGCTCAGGCAACCCCGGCGATCACGACTGGTCGCAAACCTTCTTAATAATTCCAAAGCCGCAGGGACCAAACACCGATTACTCAATTTTCAAACACAACAGCCAAAAGCATGCCTCGCTGGAGTGTAATTCCTGCCATCAACGCAGCGACAATTCAGCGACGCCGCGCTGGCCCGGACACAAAGCTTGCACGGGTTGTCATGTCGGCCAATTCGTAACGCCGGCGGCGCCGATGTGCCTGATTTGTCATGCGGACGTCAACAGCTCGAATCCGCCGTTGAAGAATTTTCCCACCGCATTTAACGAGAGCTTTAATGTGAAATTTGATCATGCACAACACTCTAATGGCGGCGCGCGTCCGCAAAATGGATGCGCGGCATGTCATGGTCGACAGGGCCGCGCCGGTGCTGCGCTTTCAATTCCCGTAAGTATCTCCGCGCACAATCAATGCTATTCCTGTCACACACCCGGCAGTCGATCCGGAAGCGGGCATGACCTGGCTTCGTGCGGTATTTGTCATGATCAGCGAGGCTTCTCGCGCACACCGACGAGTGCGCGTTCGTTTCGTTACGCGTTCAGCCACGCGAAGCACAGCCGCGTCGGTTGTAACGATTGTCATCGCGTGACGGCCGGCGCAGCTCAAATGCGCCAGGTAAGTTCGCCGGCGCCGAGTGAACATTTCGAAACCGCGAGAGGCAGCAGTTGTTCGACCTGTCACAACGGGAAAAGATCGTTCGGTGGCGACCTCTCATTTAAAGACTGCAAACGATGCCACACCGGTTCTACTTTTCGCATGCCGATGTAATAGTTTGCCGGGCGTGGTCGTGTCTTCCATTCAAAATTCTCCGTGCTTCTTTCTTAACGCCTCGGTGGTGATTGAATGCTACCGAAAGACTCAACCACGGAGGCACGAACGAAACAGACGTCAAGCAGAGACAACTCAAATTCAGAGACTACCGGCGGTGGAATAAATTGTTTGACACACCAGATCACGCTATTTAAGATGGCCTCGCGTAATTCCCTCCCCTAATTCTGGCGTTTCGTGAGCGCTTTCCCGAGGTATCAGCGAATGAAGAAACTACTGCTGTTGATTGCTGTCTTGAGTTGTGCGGCCGTCTTTACAGTTGCGCGCAACGCGAATTTTTCTATGCAGGAAATCCCGAAGGAGAGCAAGACCCAACCAAAGGAAGTTGTGCTCGACAAGGACAGCCAGTCAGACAAGTATGGTGAGGTCCCGTTCAACCACGAAAACCACGCAACCAAGATGTACAGCATCGATGGCAAAAGCGTCCTGACCTGCATCGAGTGCCATCACACGGATCAACCGGCGACCGCGTTGAAAGCGCCGTTGAAAACATCGGAACGCGATGTTGTGTTAACCGCCGCAGTCCTTGCTACGGCAGACGCGAAGCCGGTGAAGTCTTGCCGCTCGTGTCATCTACAGGCAGGCGACGACAGCGCGACGATTCCGTCGGTGACATACCCGGATAAACCGGCGCCGACGAAGCTAACGAACGAAGTCGCCTATCACACGAACTGCAACATCTGCCACGACAAAGCGATCGCAGCCAGACCCACGCTTAAAGGTAAAGTGCCCGGCTCAAACGATTGTTTCCCATGTCATAAGCCAGTCAGCTAACGAATCTCAGGCCTCGCGGCTCAGGTCTCAATTTGGGAAAACTGAGATCTGAGAGACCTGAGATCTGGAACTGGAAACTTCAATGCACCGGATTCCTTGCGCCGGCAACCCGCTCACAGCGACTGCATAGTTTCTTATCTTCCGGTCTTTCTTTAAGAATCCTCAGCACGGCAAAAGCGTAACCCGCCGTCGGCACGCGCACTATTCGCAAACCACACAGCGTGTAGGTGCGACGGTTATCAACCAGGTGGTAAAGACTACTGTCTTTCCGCGCTGCGTACATGAGGTTGGTCGACAGCATCTAACGGGCCAGAAAACTAATCGCAAGCGAATTGCAATCGATTTTGAAACTTTGATGGCAAGAAGTACCGCGCGAGCCCGTAGGCATCGAAATTAATCAATGTCAGTTTCGAATTAAACACTCATCAACGTTAATCGAATTCTCATCGGACGTCGCTGCGCTCGAGGTTTCGACTTTCTTGTAGGATTGCTTGAATCGAGACTCAAACCACGCACTGTTTGTGCTCATCAGCCCGCGTACGCTTGCTCTGACTACTGCATCGCAATCATTGACGCACCCCACTGCTTGCGATCCTTAATGTGCTGTACGTGACAAGAGATGCAGTTTGGCTTGCTCACGGCTACGATTGTCCGCGCGGTCGTCGTATCGTCAGTGTAGTTATGACATTTCGCGCAGGTCGACCGCGGCGTTTCGCGATCGATGGGATTGAAAGTCTTGTGGCAACTTGAACAAGACAACAAGCCTTCCGCGTTGCCCTGCATGCCGGGGGCGAAGCGCACGCGTTGCACGTGCAGCGAGTGAAACTGCTTACTGCGCCATGCTTCATCGCTGTCAGTGGGCAATCGTGTAATTGCTATTTTCTTTGAGGCCCATTCGGCGTCATCTAAACCCATCCAGATCCAGTGTTGGTCTTTGGCGGGATAGCCGAACGTGCCGCCGTGCGGAGTCGAAACCCTATGCCCGTTGTAAGTGTTTTTGTTGGCGTCGTTGTGGCAAGTGGTGCAGCCGGCCAGGGCTGCGGTCGATGCGTTGAATTCAGCGCCTCGATGTTCGGCATGACACGTGACGCAACCGATGCCGGCGGCAGCGTGCTTAGGAATAACCATCGCCGCAAAACCCTCCGCGGTATGACATGAGGCGCAATTCTTTTCCATGCTGCCATTGAACGAATGACAGTTGGTACACGAATTGTTGTTCGCTCGCGCGGCGATGGGTGGAAAAACATCGAGCGTAGCTTTCGCATGCGCATATGCAATTGGAGCCGGAGCATAAGCGCCGGCGTACCAGTAGGCAGCGGCCATGGAGAGCAAACCAATCGCGATTGCGCCCCACGTAAAAAAAGAGACGGGCCACCGCGAAAACAGATCGCTGGTAGGCCGCCAGTTGAATTGAGTCTTACCGGAACGCCTTTCGCTTTTAGGAAAAAGTGGCGAAGGCCTCACGATCTTGCCGGCTTCGCGTATGCGTTTGTCCCAGAAGATGTCGATCGTTTTGTCACCAACGATTGGGGCAGCGCGAGGTTTTGCAGGCTTCTTACCTTCAGCCGCTGCATTGAGCGGCAAAAGTTTCGCGGTAGTGAGATTGGGACTGCTTGAATCCCCTGCCTCGCGTTGTCGCCCTACTTCCAACGAGACTTCGATTACCAGCGCGTCGTTGGCTTCATCGATTTCCAGGATGAACGGACCGATTGACATAACGTCGCCGGCCGCCAAAGCCTCGTTACCTTCAACCGCCCTTCCATTCAAAACGACGGGATTGGAAGCACGCAACGCAAATAAATAGAAGTTGCCATCGATGCACTTGATGCCGCCCTGCACGCGTGAAACTGACGGGTGATTCAGCAGCAGTTCGCAATCGATTAGCCTGCCGATAAGAATCCCATCGCTGATAATCGTCAGCGGATCCTGTACCAGATCTTCACGAATGATTACGAATTTGTCGCCGGCACTCATCTTTTCGATCCAAGACTTCACTTAACGGCGAAATACACCACTTGGATAACGTGAACGATCATCAACGCGAGCATCAGCGAAGTAGCGATCACGTGCGGAGCGATCCAGACGCGCATCGCCCTATGCAGGAAAATTAATGCCTCAACGCGCCGCAGCGTCACCATCGTTTCCAATGCATTTATTAGCAGGGTCCGTTCTTCAGCGGTCGCCAATCTGGTCAGGCGATCTTTGAAAGGCTCGCGGGCGTCTGCCAACAAGGTAGTCAGCGGTTCGCGCCTGATAAATTGCCGTAATAAAAAAGAGACAGTACGAAATTCTTTGATAACGCGGTCTTCGATTTCCTCGCGCAGCCAGCCTTCACTTTGCTTGGTTAATTCTGTTAGCTCGTCGTCCAGTTCTTTCCGCCGGCCGACCAAGTCTTCGATCAGTAACGGTTCGCCTTCGATACTGGTTAGAATTCGCGGCGCGATAATGTAAGCGGCAATTCCAAAAAGTCCGGTAACCAGCACCGCATCGAATGAAACGTAAAGCGAAGTCGTCAGCAGGCCGCCGGTATGCGCTCCCGCATGTAGCAACAAAACAATTCCAGCCACCGCTCCCAGATAGAGATGACTTAACAACCAGTAGCGAAGCGCACCCGCACGCCGTCGGTAGACCTGTTTGCGTAACGGGTACGTCATCACGATTGCGGTTCCCAGCAAGCCCACGAGCCCGGTGGTCCAACGCATTGTCAGCCAGCCCCAGGCGACCACCTGGTTGAATCCATATTTTGCGAGACCAATGATCGTCGCGGCAATAGCGAGCAGCAACAGTGCGCCGCCTGCGACATGAAAAGCAGTCGCCAGCGGATCGCTTTTGTGAATGTCACGTCCAAATGCTTGTTGCTCATTTTGGAAAATGAAGCCCTGAGTATTACGGACCTCGGTGAAATACTTGACTGGATCGACGCGCACCAGCGCGCCGGTGGGACAATTCTCTTCACACGAATACGCTTGACGGCGCGCGCCCTGCGGATTCAGAGGCGTGTGCTCGCACAAATTGCATTTGATCGCGACCACGTCATCTGATGGTCCCACCGGCAACGGCGATGAGGTCAGCTTGGGGCTTAAAGTTTTTTTAAGCGTGCCGAATAGATCAAAAGAAACCTTACCGTTCCCATCGCGAGGAATCATCGAGATCGCATCGTAGGGACACTGGGTGGCGCAATCGTAACAACCAATGCACGTGGCCGGATCGATGTCGACGTAGCCGCGCGGATCGCGAAAGATTGAACCGGTAGGGCAGCCGGTCAGGCATTCGGGATCTTTACAGTGCATGCACACCTGCGGTGATAAAACGTGTTGCAGTTGTTCACTGCCGATCTTTTGCGGCCGCGCAATGTGAATGCCGCGACGCACCAATCGTGATTGTCCATGGACCTTATGACACGCGAGCGAGCAGTTGCCACAGCGAACGCACAGGTCCATGTCCATGACGAGCAAGTTCGCGCCATCTACAACGCCGGTTGCGATTTCTTCTTCAGCGGAGGCCAGCGCGCGTACGTCCTTAACGTCCTCGATTGCCGGTGGCTTATCGTCGGCTGCCGACAACGCCGCGAACGCGCTCACGATCTGGTTTCTTAGCTCGGGATTGGCAGCCAAAGGCGCGATGGGAATTTCGAGCACTTCCGAACGCGCCATCACTGACGCCGTGTACTTCCATTTGTCAGGTTGTTTCGCGCCATCGAGCCCTAGACAATTGCCGGCGCCGAGAAAGTCTGCGCCCAGCCGTTGGCCGATTCCAATAGCGAGGCCGGTGGTGGCCGCATCGACGGCGACCCCGCTGACACGACGCACCCAGCCGCTCTTAATTATGATCACCTTGTCGATCGGAGCGCCTTCCTGACAAAGAACATGGTGCTTTGCATACACCATAAACTTTCCGATCTCTCGCAGGCGTTGGACGATGGTGTCGTCAGCAACTCGCCCCGGTTGGCTAAGATCTTCAAGCGCGCGTCCAAACCCGTGAGCTCGATACGTGTCGTCCAGCACGCGACCGAATTTGGGCAGCTTGCGCAATAGGCGAAGCGCCGGGCGCGTCACTTCCAGCACGGTGACCTCGCCATGTTTGGGAACAACAACCGTTGCGTTACGTTCCACGCCGGCGAGCACTGCCATTTCGCCAAAGCACGTGCCTGGCTGCAACCTGTTTATCTTTCGTTGTTCGCTGCCCGATTCAGAAATGTAGACATCGAGCACTCCACTAACGGAAATGTAGAACGTGTTACCGCCCCACTCGCCCTGGCGCATAATCGTTTCGTCTTCGACATACTGCAGCAATCGAACATACGGTCCGACTTTTTTGCCGTTGCCATAATCGCGTCCATCAACGATCACTTCGAGGTCGCCGGCATTCTTTAACTTACCGTTTACTTCGACAAACAATTCGGATGTGATTTCGAGCGCTTTGAGACTTGCGAGAATGGCTTCCCTATCCCTGATTTCGCGCGGCATGTTCGATTTATACTACGTCGGCGAATAAATAGAAATAAGTTGTTCGCGACGGTACGTCGAGTTTGAGTAAGCCGCTTTTTGGAAGTGGCGCGGCGCGTGGAGGACGATTTCATTACCGCGTTGTCTGAGCGACTACCGCTTCACTGCGACTTAAACCCTCACACATTGAATCGAGAAACATGATCGCTCCTTTGCTTCGCGTCGCGAGTGCACGCACTAACTATGAAAAGCGGTTCTGCATTAGCCGCTGCTGAAAATTTATCTTATAGTTCCATCGTACTTCTATCTCGTGCGGAACATTATTGGGTCTTCATTCAAATGCCATCGGATTCTCTGCTTTCTCTCTCGCTCGAGCAACAAATCGGACAATTGTTTTACATAGGACTTCCGGGTTTGGAAGTCGATGAGGCAACGCGGGCGCTAATCCAGGAAATACAGCCCGGCGGCGTGATCATTTTTGGCCGCAACGTGGCCGAGCCAAAACAATTGCGCGACTTGCTGGATGCAGTGCGCGAGCTGCTGCCTGTGCCTCCGCTACTTGGAATCGACCAGGAAGGTGGCCTCGTCGATCGCCTGCGAAAGATTTTCACGCCGATGCCATCGGCCCGCACGATTCGCGAGCACGGCGACCTCGCCGGCGCGCGCGGTTTGGGTCGAATTACGGGCGAAGTGCTGCGACTGCTGGGATTCAACATGAACTTTGCGCCCGTCATGTCCATCATGACCGAAGAGCGCGATTTGCTCTCGAACGGCCTCTATTCGCGATCGTTCGGACGCTCGCCTGGCGAGGTGCTCGGGTACACGACCGTTTACCTGCGCGGACTTCAGGAGACTGGGATCGTCGGGTGTCTAAAACACTTTCCCGGCATTGGCGCGGGCGAGGTCGATTCGCACGAAGAGATGCCGATGGTGCGCTTGTCACACGAAGATCTGGTCGCCCAGGATCTGGCGCCCTACATCGAACTATTCCAGCGTCGAGACGACCGCGTGCGCTGCGTGATGATCAGTCACGGCGGTTTTCCCAACGTCGATATTCGTCAGGGAGTGACTGGCGGTTTACTCGAGCCGGCTTCGCTCAGTCATAACATCGCGACGAATCTTTTACGCAAGGAACTGGGATACCAACATCTTGTGGTGACCGACGATTTGGAAATGGGAGCGATCGCCAAACACTGCGAGATTGAAGCAGCAACTGTACGTGCTTTTCTTGCAGGTGAGGACATGATGTTGATTTGCGCGCATCCCGACATCATTCGACGAGGCTACCAATCGCTGCTTTCAGTCGCGCGCGAAGGCAAGCTTCCTAAAGAACGGCTGCGCGCATCCTTGAAGCGCATCGCGGCGATGAAATCGATCGTGAAGGAACCGTTGCCCTTCGATGCCGATAAGATCAAAGCCCTCTCCGACGAAACGGCCAAGCTGAATGAGAAATTAAATTACAAGTACGGAGGAACATTATGATGCGCCGAGCCGCGATTTTGTTTTTGCTTGCCGTAACCTTCGTTAGCCTGGGCTCAAGTTGCCGCCGGCGCAGCACGGGGTTCGTAATTGCGCTCGGCGATAACATTCGCACCATCGATCCGATTGGCTCGCCGTCCGTCGACGCCGCCAGCGAACGCGTGCGCGCCTTGATGTTTAATTCACTGGTTAAAAAAGATGAGAAGTTCGATTACGTTGGCGACGTCGCGTCGGACATAAAACGCTCGGACGATGGCACTGTTTTTACCTTTGCGCTGCGCGATGGCGTGAAATTTCATGACGGTCGGATGCTGACTTCCGCTGACGCCAAGTACACCCTAGATCTTGTTTTCTCCAGCAGTTTCGCAAAATCTGCTAGCTTTTTTGAGGGTTCAGGCGCCGACAAGAAGAGTTATATCAAGAGTGTTGACGCTCCGGATGCCAAAACTCTTGTAATAACTTTGCAGCATCCGTGGACGGGCTTACTGAGCAATCTGGTGCCGGTTGCGATCATTCCAAAGGACAGCTACGAATCTCAGAAGACGCATCCGCTGGGCAGTGGTCCATTTAAATTCAAAAGTTACGACAACTCGCAACAGGTCGTTGACCTCGAAGCCAATCCTGACTATTGGGAAGGCGCACCAACCATTCCTGCGCTGCGAGTGCGCGTGATTTCAGACACGAATGCGTTGCAAGCCGAATTGCGCTCGGGCCGCGTCGATGTCGCGCCGCTTCCGACCAGCCTGTCGCCCGACGCGATTGCCTTGCTTGGAAAAGATCCGAATCTGCAAGTGCTGCAATTCACCGGCTCGAATGTAAACTTGCTGACTTTTAATTGTAGCCAACCTCCGCTGGACAACGTGAAGGTGCGCCAGGCTTTTGCATATGCGATCGATCGCGAAGCACTGATTCGCGACTTGTTGTTGGGCCAGGGCAAACTGGCGCACTCGATCATTCCGGAAGAGTCGTGGGCCTTCGTGCCGGGTAAAACTTATTCGTTCGATCCGGCCGCAGCGAAAAGGTTGCTTGACGAAGCAGGGTTCAAAGATCCCGATGGCGATGGACCACAGATGCGATTTTCAAAGCCTGTCGTGTTTAAGGTTTCGGGCAGCAGCGTCGCGGCAAAAAATTATGCAGGTGTTATTCAGAACTACATGAAGAACGTCGGCGTTCCGGTTTCAATCGAGACTGCGGAATTGAACACCTTGTTCGATGAACTAAGACGGGGTAACTTTCAAATTTTTTACGGGCAGTGGGTGGGTGGAAATCAGGATCCGATTTTCTTTAAAGATTTGTTTGCCAGTTCCGAAATTCCAACCGAGCAACGCGCTTCGCGCAATCGCAGTCGTTACAGTAATAAGGAAGTCGACACGCTGCTGGATGAAGCAGTCAATACTTTCGATCGCGAACGAGCGAAACAGCTTTATTCAAGAGTGCAGGAGATCGTTAGCACTGAGGTGCCGGTTCTGCCATTGTGGTACCAGGCGAACATCGTGATTGCACGAAAATCGGTGGGCAATATCAAAGTCGATGCCAGCGGCGACTGGCGTTTTGTACGCACGCTAACTGTCCAACAGTGACTTATCGAACAATTGACGCTGAGTGATGACGCCTTCGCGAATCATTCGCGGCGTTTGACCAGCCACATCGACCACCGTTGACGGTTTGGTAGCGGCCACCTCTCCACTGTCAACGATTAGATCAATTCCAACCGGGAAAAAACCCTTAACTTCGGCGGCGGTTCGCGCCGGTTCGCGTCCCGAGATGTTTGCACTTGTTGCTGTCAGTGCGCCACCGCATTGCGCCACCAACGCCGCAACGCCTTGATCGTCAGGCAGGCGAAGTCCGATGGAATCGGTGCCAGCTGTTAATTCGACGGGCAGTTCGGCGCGCGCGTGCGCCACGAGAGTTAACGGTCCCGGCCAGAATCGTTTCGATAGATCGTGGAATGCGTCTGTTCGCCCGGTGATGAAACGATCAACCTGATTCGCGTCGGAAATGAGAAGAAGGATTGGCTTGGTGTCTTCGCGGCCTTTCAGCTCGCGAATCTTTTGCACCGCTCCAGCGCTCAGCGGGTCCGCGCCGAGCCCATAAAAAGTATCGGTACGAAAAGCGATCACGCCGCCTGCCGCAATAATATTTGCGGCTTGGCGTCGCGTGACTTCGTTGTCAGGAAGAATCATTGCTGCGACGGAAGCACTGATCCGCGGTGCGTTTCCATGATATTGAAAATTACACCCACACGAGGTCGGGACGGGAGCGAACGGTATCCGGGTCTAACTTCATTGCCGCGGGTCGAAGCGATACCTCAAACGCGGCTCTTCGGGCTCCGTTGTTATCGTACTTTTACGGCGTAGCCCAAGCCGTCGCCTACCGACAGCAGCACTGCAAGCAACTGGGGATGCTTAATAAAATGCTGGTTGAATTTTTGTAGAGCGGCCGTGTCGCGGTCTGAAGATTGGGGATCATTTGCGACTTTCCCTCCCCACAAAAGGTTGTCGACAATCATGACTCCACCTATGCGAAGCTTTGGCAGCGCCGCCTCGAGATACCCTTCGTACTCATGCTTCAAAGCATCGATAAAAACCAAATCGAAGGTGTCGCTAAGTCGCGGGATAACTTCCAACGCCGCGCCTCGTTCAATGCGTATCCGGGTCGAAATACCTGCTCGCTCAAAATAACCGCTCGCCACTTTGATCATTTCATCGCTTGGATCGACAGGCACGACCAAACCATCTTCGCCCATAGCGCGCGCCAGATGAATGGTCGTATAGCCAATTGCCATCCCCACTTCCAGCGCGCGTTTGGCTTTAATTGCCTGGGCGGTGATTGCGATGAAGCGAGCGACTTCCCGATCTGCGCTGGGCACGCGATTCTGTGCGCCAAAGCTTTCCATCTCAGCGAAAAATGGATCACCTTGCGTCATCAAGCCGTCGAGATAGTCAGCTTGTTCCTTTTGCAGTATCGCGTCAGTGCTTGCTTTCATCGTGGCCTCTAATTGGTTTAACGAAACAATCGTTTCACTCGTCGGAGATTTCCTGCGCGTCGCCGCCAACTGAAACGTAGCGTCTTCCAAGTCCAAGCTGTCGCAATTTGTGTTGTAACGACTGGCGGTGCATCCCTAAAATTTCCGCGGCGCGGGTCACATTTCCGTGCGTATGTTCCAGGCAACGCGTGATGTAACGGCGTTCGAATTCTCGGCGGTCTTCGCGAAAGTCGGCAGTGAACGGAACCGCTAATCCGTCGCTGGACTCCGCCGCCGCAGCCATCGGTCTTTGGGCTGTCGGAATAATCTCATCGGGCAGATCCTGCGATCGAACGTCGTCGCCTTCAGCCATGATGACGGCCCGATCGATTGTGTTTTTTAATTCGCGAACGTTGCCCGGCCAGTCATAATCAACCAACTTCCGCAAAGCGCTCGCAGCGATTTGTCGCAAGGGCAGACCGTAGCGTTCAGCAGCCCCTCGTGCGAATTGATCCGCGAGCTGCGCAATATCTTCCCGCCGTTCGCGCAATGGCGGAATGTCGATCGTCACTACACGCAGCCGGTAGAAGAGGTCGGCGCGAAAATTTCCTTTTTCGATTTCCTGCTCCAACGGCCGGTGCGTCGCGCTGATAATTCGCACATCAACCGGAATCGATTCGTTGCTCCCCAGCCGCTCGATGCGCCGCTCTTCAAGGGCGCGCAAGAGCTTTGCCTGAACGTTCGAACTCATGTCTCCAATTTCATCGAGGAACAGGGTGCCGCCATTTGCCTGTTCGAATTTTCCCTGTCTACGCGCTGCAGCCCCTGTAAATGCGCCTTTTTCGTGACCAAACAGTTCAGACTCAATCAGCTCGGAAGGCAGCGCCGCGCAATTAACGGCGACGAAAGCCGCCGCGCTGCGACTGCTGTTTCGCTCGTGCAACTCACGCGCGACCAATTCTTTTCCCGTTCCCGATTCCCCGCGAATCAGAACGGTGGCGTCGGTCTCGGCAACTTTTTCAATCATCGAACGGACGCGTTGCATACCCTCGGAAGTTCCGAGTAGCGCGCCCCGCTGCGAACGCTCAACCTCAATGCGACGGCGCAACGAAACATTTTCGCGACGTAGTTGTACTGTCTCAGCCGCGTTCTTCACGACCAATCGCAAATCATCAAGCTCGAATGGTTTGGCAATGTAGTCGTAGGCGCCGGACTTCACTGCTTCGACGGCCAGGCGTTCCGAACCGTGTGCCGTAACGATGATCACAAGCGGTGGACTTCCATTTGCAGAGGTTGAAGTTTGCAACTCGCGCAAGAAATCAAGCCCGCTGATCCCGGGCAGGTTTACGTCAAGCAACATGAGATCGGCCGGCTGCTGTCGCAACAGCGCGCGCGCCGCCTCTGCCGACTCGGCTTCGGTCACGTTATAACCTAAGGTAGACAGGCCCCGGCGCATCCCGTAGCGCGAGGCTTCCTCGTCATCCACAATCAGTAATCGCAATTTTTCCTGTTTCACCTTTCACTAGTTTATGTCTACGAGCGCGGTTTTCCCTAGCGCATGGCGTGCCAGAAATTCGTACGTCTTTGAAAGCTGGTATCGCGCATTGACAGGGTGGGCTAACCGTAATACTGTCCCGTCAATCGATTGGCCCAGACGTAATTGCAGCCGGCGCACCAGCCACAAGAATGCCGGCTTTTAGTTCCGAATCAGAAGTTCGCTTACGTTCCCATTCCGTCTTTCTATTGATAGCGCCGCTGTTGGGCGCGTTTGTGCGTACGTAAACTCCCTACGATGACTGTTGTCGAGCCTAAACCACCCAGCGTTTTGATCGTCTGCGATCAGTTAATGATTTGCGACGCGCTAAAGACGCTGGTCGAGAGTCACGGTATTCCGGTCACTTCAACTGCCAGCGGTGAAGTGGAAGCGCTCGACGGTGTCACTGCCTATCAACCGAAAATTGTCCTGCTGGATCTGAACCTGCAGCGAGAGCACATTGCTGCCCTTATCAAACGTCTGAATAAGTCTGCTCCGAAATCCCGCATCCTACTTTTGACCGCAGTTGAAGATCAGGAGATGCGTCAGAAAGCGATGCAATCAGGCGCCATGGGGGTCATTTGCAAACATCAATCGACAGACGTGCTGATCAAAGCGATAAAGAAAATAAATGACGGCGAGGTTTGGATTGACCGGACCACGATGGGCAGTGTGCTGGCTCAAATGACGCGCGTCGACGAGACGGCGGCGGCCGAGGACGAAAAGATTAAGTCACTGACCGATCGCGAGCACCAGGTCATTACGTTGATTGCGGAAGGATTAAGGAATAAACAAATCGCCAATCGCATGAGGGTGAGCGAAACGACGGTAACCCACCATCTCAGCTCGATCTTTTCAAAGCTCGAAGTGTCTGACCGTCTTGAACTCGTGATTTACGCGTTTGGACACGGTTTAGCACGAATTCCTCATTAGACCCCACAGAATCCTGCTATAAAAAGCGGCATACAACTGCATTGCAAGCGTTCTGCAACACAATTACAATCCGCGCCTTAAATTATCGAAAGAGTCAGACCGCTTTGGCAGAAGCGGGGAAGTTCGTTGTTGCAGGTCATGATCGACAAACAAAACAGCACGCTTGAACTGCACATCGACGAACTAATTGCCGAAAGTCAGGCCGTCGATTTTGGCGCGCGGAGCCAGGAGCGACGTCAGAAAGCGCGAATTCGCGAACCGTTTCCCGCTCGAATCTGGGGAACGGATTCCGGTGAATTGCCATTTAACCTGGACGCCGTCGTCGACAACATCAGTTCATCGGGCGTGTACGTGAAGACGCAAAGAGCCGTAGATGTCGGCAGCGAAGTAAAGCTGATTGTTCATTTTCTAAGTGGACCGACTTCCGGTGTCACCGCATCGTTGCAGGGAGAGATTTTGCGCAGCGAGATGCAGAGTGACGGGAGGCATGGGCTGGCGATCGGCATCAGCAGACATCGTTTCCTTTAATAACAGTTCGCACTGGCTTGGCGCTGAAGTTGCACAGTCGAAGGCACAACGGCATTCAGAGTTTTTGTTCTTAACTAGTTTGGTTTTTTCCAGCACTTTTGGCTGCGTTCACTTTGGCAGAAGTGAGGCGGCATCAAGTAAGGATAGAGACTCTATCCGGCAAGATAGAGGGCAACATCTTTTACTCGCCTAAACATGTTCATGGTCAAGGTGAATTTTGAACGAATTTAATTTGAAACGGAATTTTAGTTGAGCCGCGGCCGTCGCGTGCAATCAGCTCACCTGCTCCCATTTAGCGCGACGGAAACATTTGAACCCCCATGCCCCTCCCGGTCGGCCGGTAGTTAATGGGTTAACAGCCGGATGAACCCGGTGACAAAGGAGAACGATTTATGGATTCGAAATCAAGCTCTCGGTCTCACAGATCGCGAATTTTTACATCGCGTGTGATGTTTCTGGCTTTGGCCAGTTTCGTGCTACTGACATTAGCCGCTAGCAGTGCGTTAATGGCAAACATTTCCGGCGCGATTTTCACCACTAACAGCACCTGCACCGGAACGAATGTAAACATCTTTGCGAACAAGGACGCGGTGTTTATCGACGGCGGTCCTGCCCATACGGGAGCTGCCGGACTCCCGGATGGCGAATACTATGTGAGAGTCACTACGCCGGGTGGGGATCTTCTGGGCACTAGTATTGGCTCTGGTGACGATACGCCAATCGTTGTTGCCGGCGGCGAGTTCTCTCAGTGTTATAACCTTTCGGCAATTGTCATTAAGGCAAGCGACTCAAGCCCGGGTTATGACAATACGTCGAATCCAGGCGGCGAATATAAAGTCTGGGTGAGTAGTGTTAACGACTTTGATAATGACTCGACCAAAACCGATAACTTCAAGATCAAGTGTCAGGAGGGTGGGGATTGTACCGTCCAGCCTCCACAGGGAACCATCAATGTGATCAAGTTCTATGACACTAATGCTGATGGAGTTTTGAACGGAACTGAACCTCAAATCACGGGTTGGAAAGTCCGAATTCAGGACGATATCGACTTCACGAGGTTCACACCGGCCTCACTATTCGTTGCTGCACCCGATACCTATACCGTCACAGAGTTCAACCCGGTCGAGACGAATTGGCACCACACATCAACTAACCCGGTTATCTTTAGTCTGGCGGTCGACCAGACAAAGACTGTTGAATTCGGCAACGTTTGTATAGCTGGAGGCACGGGACTTACTCTCGGCTTCTGGTCTAACAAGAATGGTCAGGCGTTGGTTGCAAGTGATGATCTTACGCTTTTAACCAGTCTCAACTTGGTCAACGGTGCTGGGACGTCTTTCGATCCGGCCAACTACGCTGCGTTTCGGTCATGGATTTTAAGCGCGACGGCAACCAATATGGCCTATATGTTGTCGGCGCAATTAGCGGCCATGGAACTTAACGTTTTGAACAACAAGGTCACCGGGGGTTCAATGGTTTATGCACCGTGCCTTATTGGACAAGGCGCAAACGCATTCGGGTTCATATCAGTCACGGACTTGATGAACCTGGCCAACGCTTCGCTGGGCGGCTCTCCGAACACAACGGCTGCCGGTGCGGTGCGGACTTATCAGGAATGCATTAAGAACGCCTTGGACGACGCGAACAACAACAGGAATTTCGTTAGTGCAACGCCGTGTGCATTCACGTTCGCTCCTTAATTGTTCTTAGGCGTGGATGAAACCCCTCGTTGGTATTGACGACGTGGAATGACGAAGGGCCGTTTCCTTCCAGGGAAACGGCCCTCTTTTTCATTTGCGCGCGTTCCAGTTATTTGTAGACAGTGACTTCCTGCGAGACACCAACATTGTGAGCGGCGTCGTAGGCTTTGCAAATAATCTTATGTTGGCCATTCGCGGCCTTCTTCGCGTTCCACTTTGTAGTAAACGGCGCCATGTTGGACGTGGCTACCAACTGACCATCCACATAGAGCTCATTTGAGACTACCGAAACATTGTCTGTGGCACGAACACTCACGGAAACGTTTGCGGAAACCTTCGCGCCATTCACTGGAGACGTGATGGAAACGGACGGCGCTGTCGTGTCGGCGATGGGCATTGGCGTCGGCGCAGGTGTAGGCAATGGAGTGGGCAACGGCGTAGCCGACGGGCTCGGCACGGGAGTTGGAGAAGGTGTGGGAGTGGGTGGCGTACACGTACCGCCATTTGCGGCACAGAGGGTCGCTGCCGCGTTAACTCGACCCCACCCGTAATGGATATCCCAGCCGGCAGGACCAAGGTCATCAGCATTTTGCCTGACAAGATCCTGGACCTGAGCGGGCGTCAACGTTGGATTAACAGAAAAAACGAGTGCGACTAAACCGGCCACTACAGGCGACGCGAACGACGTCCCACCCGCGTAGGCGTAACCACCGCCTTTTGCCGTCGTGTAACCGCCTTCGGGCGCGGCCACGTCAATATTATTTCCATAGTTAGAAAAACTCGACGGTGCATCGTTTATGTCGGATGCGCTAATCGTCAGTATGTAGGGGTTATCGCCGGCCGAATCAAAGGTGCTGTAATTTCCAGCCGACGACGTCACCACTCCGCCTTTGCTCTGAAAATATTGAGCAGCTGATCGAACCGTTGCACTTCCCGATGCTATGTAACTTATGTTAGCGACTCGCGCACCATGGTTCGCGGCCCAGTCAAGGCCACTGGCCATTGCCGAATAACTTGCATTACCGACGGCGTCGGATATGCGCACTGGCATGATTTTGCAAGCCCAACAAACCGCGGCAACGCCTAGCCCGTTGTCGGTCTGTGCTGCCGCAGCGCCTGCCACATTTGTGCCGTGTCCATTTACGTCTGCAGCGACTGAATTGTTGTCATAAACATTCCATCCAGGCACGAGCTTATTGACAAGGTCGGGGTGGGTCGTATCCACGCCGGTATCAAGAATCGCAATCGTCACCTCAGGGCTGCCAGTAGATTGTGCCCATGCCGACGACGCCGATATCTTCGACAGATGCCATTGCCAACTGCCGTACCAGGGATCGTTCGGTACTACTTCCGCGGGCTGAACGATGCGATCCAATTCCGCGAACTCGACCTCGGGCCGGCCGTGAAAAGCATTCATGAACGCCTGTTCGCTGGCTCCGTATGGAAGATCAAGAATGTGCACTCCGATGTTTGGTATTTCATCTGCGTCGCGCGCACCAAGCGCCGCTATTACTTGTCGAGCATGGTCTCGGCCGATGTTGTCGTTGAACTTCACCAACAACCGGCCGCGAACAAAATCAGAAACAGGCTCCATCTTGTTGCCCTTGGTATTTTCCGCTCGAGCGCTGCGTCCAACATTCGAAACAAACGCTAATGTGACAACCGTCATCACGACTGCAACAACCAATAGTTTTTTCATCTCGTTCTCTTTCATGTTACAAAGCGGGATTGATGAGGCGGGCAGCGTACGAGGCCAGTCGAATCGATCGGCTTATGCAGCCGAAGAAACGGCATCGTTCACCGTGGCAAAGGAAACGATTTATTGGTAGAGATTTGCGGGAGGAGTGGAAGAGTTACGAGAAACGAGCAGACAAGAAAACACACTGAGCAGCCGCACGCTTCTCCTGCTTTCGGTAACCCAGCCAGGTCCTCAAATTGTGGTTTCAGAATTGCGATTGCGGAGTGTTCCATCCGCAATCACCAGACCCCTGTCGGCTTTGCGACCCCCGCTTGCGCGGAGTGTGCCTTTATCGTTTCAGGTAAAACTTTCAAGTAGCAGTGCTGGTCCATACCAGCAAACGCAACTTAACGCGACCAGTCCGATACTGTCAAGCATTGTTTAACTTGATGCATTCTTTGCACTTTTCCTCAGCATTATTATGAGGTGGGCCGTCTACTCACAAGGAAAAAGCGGGCGAAGAATGGAATTCGCCCGCCTTCAGTTGGTTCGGCCAATACCCGCCAACCATCACTTATTAGTTCGCTTCGCCGACACCACCAGAATAATCGCGTCACCTGATGGGCCAACATTCAGTGTACCGACCATCACCGGCTCGCCTTCGCGCATGCTGATGTCGGTATTCAGCCCGGTATTTTCGTAATTGATGATGGGCGCCGTCTGTGGGCCATTTGATGCCAGGGCTGTTCCAGTCTGAACCGGGATACGCGTCCCAAAGCTGAAACCATCCATCTTTATTACCAAAGCACCTGTTGCATCGCGTTTTAGCTTGACGTTGTTGACGCGAAACTCGTTGAAACTTGGCGTGCCGCCGCTCGCTGCCGCCGACGCCATCATTGGCCCACCAATCCATTTCAAGTTGAGTCGCGCGTCGTTCTTCACGCGATTAATGAGCGTCGCCGCCAGACGATAATTCTTGAATGGCAAGGACGCTCGCAATTGCTTCATTACTGAGTCGAGCGCGGCCGGAACTTTCGCGTCGTCAACCTCGTGGTTCGTGCCTACGAGCAAATAAAGCTGCGTATCGACGTTAGTTTCGTCCGTTTGCGCTTCGGCCCGCGCGGGCGAAGTATCGCTGGCCGCAGTTTGGCCCATGACTGCGCCTCCGCGGGCAATTACCAACAGCAGCATTACCAAACTAAGGCGCACCAATATTCTCGCTGAACACATAAGCTTTTCTCCTTCAAACAGTTTAGAAACGAAAGTCAGAGCGCCGCGATTTAATAAACACGGCGTGTTGGACTCGCGACCAAGTGGGCCAATGATCGAAAACTCACACGCGCGGCGCTGCCAAAAGTTCCGGCTTGCACAAAAGTTTATTTCTTAAGAGCGCCGATCAATTACTTTGCCGAGCGGAACTACAAGTTCAAACCGTGAGCGTTGGCCATTATGGCCGGCGATGAATCGCGCCGTTCCACCAACTTCTTCCATTCGCTTGCGGACTATGGCCAGGCCGAGCCCAGTTCCCCGCTGCCTCGTCGTAAAGAACGGCTCCCAGATTCGGCCTTCCAACTCGGCCGGGATTCCTGGACCAGTGTCGGCAACACCAATGATGAGATCACCTTTGTCCAGCGTCTCAGTAATAATTATTTCATCACCAGTTTGAGTCGCTTGCAGCGCGTTGAGAATCAAATTCGACAGCGCCACCCGCACCGCCGCGACAGCTTGCCCGCTTAACTGCGATTCAGCGCTGGGTTGCACTTGCAGCTTGACACCACGGTTATCCGAGTCGATCTGGAAAAGCCGTACGACTGAAGCAATGAGCTGGCTGGACGACTGTGATAACTCTGCCGGCGGCTCTGTGCGCGCAAAGCTCAAAAGTTGAGTAACGCTCTGGCCCAGTCGATCAGTCTCGCCGACGATCAGACTAAGGTCACGCGCATATTCTTCTTTCATGCGATCGTCTTCGCCCATAACCTGTGCAATAGATTTGATAGCGGAAAGGGGGTTCTTTATTTCATGCGCAACAGTGGCCGCCATCTGACCGAGCGCAGCCAGCCGTTCTCCATCGGCAAGTTTTCTTTCAAGCTTCACGTTTTCTTCTACCAACCGGCAATCCTCGACCGCGATTGCAATCTGCCCTGCAAGCACAGTAAGGACAGCTGCACTGTCGCTGGTTAAGCTCGCATTATTCGCTTCGACTAACAGTAAACCAGAGACTCGTTCATCACGGCGAACGGGATAGGCCCAGGTAAATCCGTGCCTGCTCAGCTCAGGATTATCAACGATAGGATTCCAATTGTTTTGCCGGGACTGATCTATTAATCCTTCTAGTTGGGCGCCGCTAAGCACCTCGTCGGGTTGATCTAATCGCGTGGCGACGTTATCCGAAAGCATTACTTCTCGCAGTGCAATCTTGACGCGTCGAAAGCCGAGCGCGGTCGTCGTCTCCTTTTCTACGAACTCCAGCAGCGCCGGTAACTCGCGATACTTGCCCGCGTGCGCGCTGATCCGCGAAACAATTTGCCGGTAAAGGGCGGCTTCCCGCTCGAACAATTTTCGGAAACGCTTTTCGAGCCAACCGCGCAAAGGCGCCGCCGCCAGCACCAAACCGAGAATCAATAAGGCTTCAACCACGCCGGATCTGATGCCATAACGCGCTGTGGTCCAATCACCGATTGTTTTAATACCGTAAACATAAATGATGAGTACCACCGCCGCGAACGACGCAACGATCAGGCTCTCTTCGATAATCAGTTCCAGATAGCGATAGCGATAGATGTAATACGCCAACAGCAACGACGGTAATAACGAGCCCAGGTTCGCTACCGTCTTCAGGTAAAGACCAACCGCGCTTCCCTCACCCAGGCCAAACGCCAGCGCCGCAAGAATAACAATCCCAATGACGATGAACGACGCGGCCAGCGTCCGCATGATTCGCTGCTCGCTGGCAATTCTTGTTTTGCGCGCGATCAGCAGTTCGGTAATCGCGATCACGCCCAACACGTAAGTAATCCAAACCGCCATCGGAAAGACGAGAAAATGGAGCCGGCTAAGCATCGGCGCATAAGGCCGGAACCATATTTTGTAGAGCGCTACGGCAAGGAAAAGATTTGGCAGGTAAGAAAGATAAACGCGGGCCTTTTCGCTCCACTTCAACGGCCGATTGGAAGCTGCCGCCCAGAAATAAAGATGGACATGGAGCAAAAGCGAATACGCAAAGGTGATGCTGATGACGGAGACCGAATCAGCAAGTCGGAGGACGGTGGTCCATCGTTCGTAGCCGAAACCAAAGAGACTGTGCAGCGTGATGACGAGATTGCTGCCGTGCCATCCGCCCATCGTCAACGCGAGCAAAAACAACAGGCGTTCAACCTTAGTCAACTTCCCGCGCCGCGTAATAAGTTGCACGCCGAGCCAAACCGGCAGCACTGCGCCAATGGAATAACCGACGAGTTGCAGTACTTCGAGTGGGCTCATGGGTCAGATGAAAGGCAGGAGATCGCGCGCGCTGCAGCAAACGACAAGTGGCAGTAGGCGAAAAAGGTCGTTTCTCAACCAGCTATTAAGCGCGCGTTTGCCGGCGACCTTTCCAAAGACTACATTCCCGTGACCTAAGAGAACGCGATCACAAAGTCGGCGTAGCGACCGGGCGAAGACAGTGCCGATTGACGGCACGCTATTGGTTGGAAGCGCTGCGTGCCGGCATTGGCGTGAGTGTAATTTCGATGCGCCTGTTTCGCGCACGTCCGGCAACAGTTGCATTACTTCCGACCGGATTTGCCGCACCCATGCCATTCGCCTGAAGTCGCGATGCATCAACGCCCGCTGCTTGAAACCGATCCGACAATTCACGCGCGCGTTGCTGTGTTAGTTGCTGCAGTGTCACTTCGTCGCCTTTGGCGTCCGTGTAAGACTCAATCACCACCTGATAATCGGGATTACTTGCCAATAATGCAGCCAGCGGTTCCAACCTGGCGGAAGCAGAAGACGCCAGGGTCGCCACCCGCGGACCTGTCCAAATTGATTCGGGCAGCAAGAGTTGAAAACCCTTCGCCGTTTCTTTTACCGCGCCAAACTTCGCCAAGGTGCTGCGAAGGGCCGCTTCCGACGCGCGTCTCTGCTGCTCGCGTTGTTCCGCTTCGATTCGATTTTGTTCCGCGCGCTTTTCACCCTCAATGCGCGCGAGATTGATCTTCGCCGCCTCGCCTTCGGAACGCACGGTTTGCAACTCGTCGCGCAGACGCGCTACTTCCAGCCGCTGCTCTCGTAGTTGCTCATTTGCGCTGGCTGCGTCGCGCTCGGCCAGTTCACGCGCCCGTTGTTCTTTATCGAGCGCATTGCGTAACTCGTCAATCTGCTGGTTCGCACTCTGCGCGGTTTGCTCAGCGGATCTCAAGGCTTCGTCGCGCCGCTGAATGTCTTCACGACGCAGGCGAGCCGCCCGTCGAGTCAGCGCCATCTCTTCCGCCTTCGCACCTGATGACGTCGCCTTGCGCGCGAGCACATCAACTTCGGCCGCGTCTTGATTGAATTTCCACGCCTTCTCAGCGTTCAGCAAATCAGTTTCAGCCACTTCCAATTCTTGCGCTGCGTCTTGCGCGCCGCCGGCATAGCGCGCCAGGTTAACAGCTTGCCGTGCGCCGAGTAATGACACCGGAATGTCGCGATAGTCCGAAGATGCTATTTGCGGCACACGAGCGTCGCGGAAATAGTCGCTCGAGTTTCCAATGTATTGGACGTTCACGGTTTCTACCTGCGAATGTCCCGGACGTGCCGGCGGAATATTTTCCAGCACGACCATGCGGCTCGGAACTTTCATTAGGAAGTGCGGTTCAGCGGTTACGATCAGAGCAAAAGTTTGTAGCGGTGTCGTGACATCAAGCTTGGATGCGATGAACGCGCTTCCGCCTCGTTTGATTTCGCCAAGATTATCGACGTGGCCATCCGGCGAGATGGCCCACAGCACAAACGTCGTATAAATTCCGCCGAGCTCGTTTGCCCGAGGCAGATTATCGATTGCCAATTCCACGCGTGTGCCGCGGCGGCCCGCGCGTTTCACCTTCGCCTCGCCTTTAAGCCGCGGCAGCAGTGTCGTGCCGCGAAACTTCACCACTACGGTTTCGTCCAAAGGATACGTAACGGCCACCGTTTGGCGCGGAAGATCTCCTTGAGCAAAGGTCGCTGCGCAAACCAGCGCCAATAGCGATCCCAGGAGAGTCGCACGCGAGGCTAAAATTCGATAGAAAGTCATGATGTTTGTCCTCAATTGATGTCAATCGGGGAGAATTCGTCAGCGCGAAAATCCTGTCGTTCTGTGGATGCGCCCAGCGCGATCATTGTTGCCGACGCGTAGCGACCGGTCAAGCTAACCACCCGACGAAACGCGGTGATAGCGCGTCTTGCGATAAGCAAGAAGTTGCACAACAAATATCGAGATTGCCGACAGCAAAAGGATGTGTACGAAGCCGCCTTTGTGCAGAATGAATTTCAGTGCTAGCCAGATGGCAAACAGACCGCCGCTGAGGATCCACATGCTTAACGTTTCTCACTTTTATGCTGCAGGTTGCGCGAACGCCGCGGCCGTTGGTCCGCCGCCTGGCTGAGGGTTCCCCCGGAAATAAAGAACCGGACCGGCTTTTCAAAAGAACGAGTGCCGCCTGAAGCAGCCACACGCCAGAAATAGTAACCGGGCGGTAAGCCGCTCACTTTGTAGCGTTGGCTGTTGACCTGCCCGTCGAAGAAAATGTCGGCGAATTTTTCGTCTCGCGCAATCTGCAAGCGATATTTTGTAACGCCTCGTTCACCGGGCCATTTTATTGTTACTGGAAAGGAAATCGAACGCGCAACGGGTTGTTGCGCATTAAGGGCGACAGACATTGCGATGACGATCAGAGTACTCGCTAAGGAAAATGTGAGAATGGAACGTATGCGAGCGAGAGGTTGAAGCGAAGGCGGAAAGGCCGCGAACTTATGGGGCCTCATTGAGTTTATAGCCGACACCGCGAACCGTGAGAACATAACGCGGGTTCTTCGGATCAGTTTCAAGTTTCTTACGCAGTCGATTGATGTGCGGATCGATATTTCGTTGATAGCCTTCGTATTCAGTACTCCAAACTCGATCCAACAGCGCATTGCGCGACCAGGCGCGACCGGGTTCCGAAGCCAGCAGCTCGAGGATTTGAAACTCGAGCGGAGTCAGATCGATCCGCGCGCCCTGACGCAGCACCTCATGTCGTCTTTTATCGATGACCAGATCGCCGACCGCCACTCGCTCGTCATCGGCGCCGGGCGCGATCGAAGTCGATCGTTTCAGTAACGCCTCGACGCGATATTCAAGTTCACGCGGACTGAACGGCTTGCCTAGATAGTCGTCGCCGCCCGCTTCAAAGCCAGCCACTTTGTAATCCAGAGCATCGTGCGCGGTTAAAAACATCGCCGGCGTTTGTACGCCTCTTTCGCGCGCCCTTTTCAGCAACTCAAACCCGGACATGCCCGGCATCGACACATCGAAGATAAAGCAGTCGTACTTTCCGGTGGTCGCAGGCTGCAGCGCGGCATTGCCGCTCTCCCGTTCATCGACCTGAAATCCAAGCCGCCGGAAATATTCTGCCAGCAGCAAACGCATGTCTGCGTCGTCATCAACTATCAACAAACGCTTGCCTGCGTACTTACTTGCGCCTTGTGGTTGCTGTGACAAGTTAGCGTGATCCCGTCGGGTTGATTTGTTAAGCGCTGAATTATAGCGCACTTCCGGTGCGTGGGCTAAGACTTATCTGGAGGCCCCATTACCGCCAAGCGCTTTGCCTTGACGCTTTTGCGGGCCGCTAAGTATAGTTCCCTTTTAGTTTCGCCGCCTTCCTGCCCTTGTACTAACGACAGAGATTGTTCTCAAGTAGATGCGCGATCTTAGAAGACTGCTCAGGTATCTAAAACCTCACTGGGAAACCTTCGCGCTGGCAACCGTCGCCATGGTTGTCGTCGGTCTGCTTGAGAGTGCCATCGGCGGTCTAATAGTTCCCATTTTCGACCAGGCTTTTGCACAGGGCGCCGGCCAACGAACGCCCACACTGTTTGGTTTACAGCGAATCATCCCGCCGTCCGGACTCGGCGCCTGGAAGATCATTTCGGTCTTACTTCTCGTATTCACGCTCACCAAAGGCATCGCGGAATATTTCTCGACCTACTTGATGGCGCGCATTGGCCAGTCGGCTGTTTTGAAGCTGCGCCAGGATTTGTACAGCCACCTGCTGTCTCAATCGGCAAGTTTTTTTGAGCGCCATCGCACCAACTATCTGGTGTCGCGCCTGGTGTCGAGCGCGGCCGCGATTGAAGCCGCGGTCACCAGCACGTTGCGCGACATGCTGCGCGAAAGCTTTACCTTGATTGCTTTTCTCGCCGCGTCTTTTTATTACAGTTGGCGTCTGACCTTAGGGTCGCTGTTACTGGCGCCAATTGTGGCTGTATTGACGGCTCGATTCGGAACGGCGCTACGCAACCTGTCGCGCGAAAGCTTTGAAGGAAACAAGGAACTCACCGACACTGCGCAGGAAGCGTTAGCAAACCAAAACATCGTCAAAGCCTATCGTTCAGAGGCACGCGAGTCGGCGCGGTTTACTAAAGTCGCACAGCGAATTGTTCGCGCAAATCTTCGCACCGCCAGCATCGCCGGGTTTGCTCCACCTACGATTGAAATGCTCGGGGTTATCTTCGTTGTCTTTCTCCTTTACTTTGGCCAGCGCGAAATCGTATCGGGGAGAATGAATGCGGCGCAGTTTCTGACGTTCCTGTTCTTCTTGTTTCGCAGTTACGACCCTATGCGCAAACTGTCGCGATTGCAGAATGCGATGGAGCAAGCGCTCGCGGCGGCCCATCATGTTTGGGAAGTGATGGATGAAGACGCGCATTTGCCTGAGAAAGCCGACGCCATAACGCTGCGCCCCCTGGCCAACGCCATCGAACTTAAAGATGTATCGTTTGGCTATGCCAACGAAACGAAGTCGGTGCTCCGAAACGTCAACCTCAAAGTTCCAGCAGGCGCGATGGTGGCGCTGGTCGGCGAATCCGGTGGTGGCAAGTCGACTTTGACCAAGCTGTTGCCCCGTTTTCATGATCCGGTCTCGGGCGCTGTGCTGTGGGATGGCACTGATCTGCGCGACGCAACCATCGCAAGTTTGCGCGCTCAGATTGCCCTGGTAACGCAAGAGACGGTGCTATTCAATGACACCGTGCGCCATAACATTGCTTATGGAAAACCGGAAGCAACCGAAGCGGAAATCGAAGAAGCAGCGCGGGTTGCCTTTGCGCATGACTTCATACAGGAGTTGCCCAACAAATACGACAGCATCGTTGGCGAGCGCGGAATTTTTCTATCCGGCGGACAACGACAGCGACTGGCGATCGCGCGCGCGTTGCTGGTTGATGCCCCTGTATTAATCCTTGACGAAGCGACATCGGCACTTGATGCAGAATCAGAACGATTCGTGCAGCAGGCGATTGCGAATCTCGTGCGTAACCGCACGACCATAGTCATCGCGCATCGCCTATCGACCATACGGCGCGCGAACGCAATCGTGGTGATGGAAGCGGGCCGGATCACCGAGATTGGAACGCACGCTGAGTTGCTGGCGAAAGGCGGACAGTACCGTAAATTGTATGAGCTGCAGTTTGCGGATGAGGAAGAAGCGCTGGTTACGAACTAGTGTTTTGAACTTTGAACTTTGAACTTTGTGCTTTGAAATCTGAACTTTAATTGATCTTTCGACTTAGTCTTTGTTAATCCAGGTGCGTCGAGTGTTTGATTCGAATTTGAACAGCGAACAAAGACCAAAGCCCCAAAACCGGCGCCAGGCCCAACTACAAAACACTAAGTACAAAGTTCAAGTACGGTTGAATCTATGAAATCAATGACCGGATATGGGCGCGGATCGGCGGAGGGCGAGAACTTCGCGGTCTCTGTCGACCTTAAAACTGTAAACAATCGTTTTCTCGACGTGCACCTGCGCCTCGGCGGGGAACTCGCTGCCCTCGAACCTGCGATCAAAAGACAGATCAGTTCCCGCCTTTCGCGCGGTCGCGTTGATGTCACGATTAATCTCGAAAAAACTTCGACGACGGCCTATGAATTGAACCGGCCCTTGATTGCGGGCTACGTTAATGCGCTGCGGGCAATGCAAACCGAATTTAATATCGCTGGTGAACTGGATATTAATTTGATTGCGCGTTTGCCGGGCGCGCTGCAACCGTCGCGTGACGGGTTGTCCGATGATGTCAGTGCTGGTCTCGAAAAGGCGCTCGCTGCTGCGCTTGACGAGCTCGAACGCATGCGCGCGCAGGAAGGTGAAACCCTGCGCCAGGAAATGACAGAGCGCATCGACCGCATTGAAACGCTCGTTCCGCTGATTGAAACTGCGGCAGCCGGATTAGTCGATGCGTATCGCAACCGGCTCCAGAAACGCATCGGCGAACTGCTGGCGCGTAACGGCCAGGTCGTGGAAATTGATCAAGGCAGGCTGGCTCAGGAAGTCGCGTATCTATCCGATCGCAGCGATGTCAGTGAAGAGATGGTGCGTCTACGCAGTCATCTCAAGCAATTTCGCGAAGCGTTGAATGCCACTGCCGAGACGGGCAAGATGCTCGATTTTCTACTCCAGGAGTTAAATCGCGAAGCGAATACGACGTTATCCAAATCGACTGATCTTTCGATGAAAGAATCGGCGCTGGCTATTAAAGCCGAGGTCGAGAAACTGCGCGAGCAAGTCCAGAATGTTGAGTGAACTAGATCGCAATCAGGCGCGTGACCTCCCCGTGGAAGCAACGGGCGGCCGCGGTATTTTGTTCGTGGTCAGCTCGCCTTCGGGCGGCGGCAAGGG
>DATENN010000235.1:0-5128 GCA_035275045.1 Pyrinomonadaceae bacterium | reverse complement strand
CAACACCGATTCCAGCGCCGGCCGTCGCTGCTGCTGCACCTGCGGCCGCGGCGCCTGCGCCAGGCGTGCAGAAGTTGAGAGGCGCGCCGCCGCCGCCCTTCTTATTCTGGTCGACGTTCTCTTGCTGCTCGGTATCGATTTGCCCGTGGGTGCCTTTCTTAGTCTTCAAGACCACGCAGCCAGCCAGTACTTTCACACGCACCGTGCACTTTGAAGTGTCATCGGACGTGGGCGGAGTCGGCGGACAATCAAAGTCGAGGACGACGCGAGTGTTCGGAGCGAGGTCGAGAGTTCCCAAGGGGCCAAGGTCAATCGTTGCGCTCGTGCCGTCGGGTGTCTCGATCGTAGCGCCGGTGGCTAGGCTGCCACCACTCGGGGTGCTATTGCCGTTGACCAGAATCGGGCGGTTGCCGCTGGTCGTAATCTTAACGAGCAGTTGCTGTTGCACTGGGGTCGCGGCTGAGGTCGCCGACGTGCTCGCAAAACTCATCTGAATTGAAATCTGGGCCACAGCAAAAGCCACAAAAATGGCAATTGCCTTGATACTTTTTCGTTGTCGTAGACTCATAATTAAGTTGTCCCTTCGATGGTGACACACCGGCAAGAATTGATTTACGCCCTGAGTGGCGGCAGTTTACTGCGCTTTCTGCAGCAGGTCAATCACTTTCACGTCCAATTTCGCCAATTCCGCAAACTATTTTTACTTGAATAAACGTGCAAAAGGCCCCTATTTCTTAATGAATTTGTCGTAAAACTCCTGCGCAAGCCGCGGATCCAACGTTTTTAGGGTCCTGTATTCCTCCAAAGCGCCTAATTTATTGCCTGCCGCGGTGTAAGCCACGGCCAGGTTGAAATGCGCTTCGCCGTAGTTGGGCCGTAAAGCGATCGCGGCTTTGAAGGATTCAACCGCCTGTGGGTATTGCTTGGTTCGAACGTAAAGCTTGCCGAGGTTGTTATGCGTTTCCGCACTGTTCGGTCTTAACGAGAGCGTTTTCACGTAGGCGGCGATCGCCTGAGTGAAATCGCCTGTTTGGTAGTATGCCACACCGAGATTGTTATAGGCGTCAACAAAATCGGGTTTCACTGCAATTGCCTTCTGAAATTCTGTAATCGCGTCGGGCAGTTGCTTGAGATTGAAGTACGCGGTTCCCAAATTGTAGTGCGCTTCGGGAAAGTCCGGACGCAACTCCAACGCTTTCTTAATCTGCTGCACTGCTCCGGGATAGTCTCCAAGCTTGTTCAGAATCAAACCGAGGTTGTTGAGCGCCTTCGCGTAATCAGGTCGCAGTCGGATCGCTTCGCGATACGACGTAACAGCTTTTTCGTAAAGCTGTCGTGCTTCGGTTTTGTCAGCGGTTCCATCGGCGAGTTGTCCATATGCATAACCAAGATTGTTGTGCGCAACTGGATTGTCGCCTTTTAGTCGAATCGCTTCCTGCAACTCGATGGTGGCATTACGCGGATCGTTCGTCGCAATCAATAAACTTCCAAGGTTGGTGCGAGCCTCCACATAATCAGGTTTGATGCGAATCGCTTGACGATATGCTTTGGTAGCTTCCGGAAATTTGCCCAGCATGTAATAGGCGTTGCCGAGGTTGTATTGCACTTCCGCAGAATTAGGAGTCAGCCGCGCAGCCTGGCTGAACCTTTCAAGCGCGTTTTCATATTGTTCGCTGATGTAATAAGCAGCGCCCAAATTGTTTAGCGCTTCCGGATCACCCGGGTTCAGTTTTAGGGAACTCGTAAAAGCCTCAATTGCTTCGTTGTAACTGCCGCTTTTGTAAAGACTAGCGCCCAGGTTGTTGTAAGCAACCGCGTCTGTCGGTTTTAGCTTAACGGTTTGGCGCAGGGCCTCGATCGATTTCGTTTCGTTGCCCAGCCGATCATAGGCAAAACCTAAATTGCTGTAAGCGGCAGCGTTGTCCGGCTGCAGTTTTACAACCTGCTCGTAAGTCCGGGCCGCATCCTCATAACGATTCAGGCTCAAATAAGTGTCGCCCAGTGCATTTAAGGCCTCAGGCCAATCGGTCTTGTGACGAACAGCCTGCTCTAAATTCTGGAGCGCCTCAGTTTGTTTGTCCGCCGCGGCGTAAACGATACCGAGATTGAAAAAAGCGTCCGCGTCATCAACCTTAACGGTCAGTGATTTTTTGAAAGCGTCGATCGCTTCCGGGTTTTTGCCGCTGCTGAAATACGCCGCACCGAGGTTGTTGTAAATCGTTGCATCTTTCGGAGCATGCTTGGACGCATTCACATACGATTCAATCGCGTGCGGATAGTCACCCAGGTCATAGTAAGTATTTCCCTGCGCCTTATAAGCTTCAGCCTGATCTGCGTCGGACAATTTCGTGTCGACAACTTCCGGTTCACCCGGTTGCGGCGGACGCGGACGCCGGCGATCGTTGGTGTTGTGCGCTACTTCAGGGCGATTGGCGGGCCGGGGTGCGCGTTTGACGACGAGGAGTGATGCCCCACCAACGATATCGCGGACCCGCTGTGGGCGCTTAAAGACAATTGCAGCGCCGCCCATAATGTCCTGCCCCTGGAACGCGCTGGCGCCGCCGGACTGCGGCATCGGTGGCGGCATGCTTGCAAAAACGCGCGCCACTGATAACGCCAACAGCAATGCAATCACCCGGTTGGTTGCGGTCATTCCATTCATGGTTCTCGAACGGTATGGTTGTTCCATGGCTGCTCGGATGTAGCAAACACTATCAGCGTTGTGAAGACCAACGCATTTATCATCATGTGTAACCCGAAATCTACCAGACTGTGAACCACTACGCCCGCAATCCCGATTGCCGCCCCAAGACAGACGGCGCGGCGCAAACGATTGGGAGAGCCCAGATTGGTTTTCGTCTTTCTAACAACTGCGACTATGAACCAGGCGACAATCACGAGCCCGACCACGCCGCCGCTCGCCAGCAGTTCCAGATATTCGTTATGGGCCTCCTGCGGAGTAAGAACGCCTGACCCATCGTGAAATTGCGGTACCTGGGCCCAATAAGCACCCATACCGACGCCCAGAACGGGATGAGCGGCAAACATTTTCAGCGTCATGGACCACGTTTGGTTACGTTCGACGCGTAACCTCATTTCGTCGCGGTCAGGTGAAAATTCGGCGCGCGTCTGTTCAATCCGTGTCGCCAGTTGCTCTCCGCCAAGATATAAGGTGCCGAATACAACCGCGCCGACTAATACCAGGAACAGGCCGGTGCGGACCGGACCTGACTGCAAAACTCTCAAAACAGTATGCTGCGATTCAGCAGACCGTCTGCCTTGCAAAAGTCCACTGAAGAGGAACGCCGCCACAATCACCTGCGCCATCATGGCGACAATGCCACCACGCGAACCACAAATCACTAGTGCCGTCCAGATTGGCAACAGCGCCGCCAAATAAACCAGCATCTGTTCTTTCTTCACACCGCGGCCAAGAATCATGCCCAGCGACAAACCGAGCGCCATTTCCATCAAGAACGAAAAGTGGTTGCGATTTATGAATTGCGCATAACCCTGGTTGACTTGAAGTAAAGGCAAACCGAACCCAAGACTGTGCTGCGTTGTCTGGCGCACAATTCCAAAAATGGCACTAATGAAAGCAATTCCTATTACAAGGTTGAAAAGGATCAGCAGCCGGCGCGTGGTTGTGAGATAACGAAACAGAAACAGGCCGTAAAGCCCAAGCGCTGCGATCTGAAGCGCAAAGAACCGTGTTTCATACGGATCGACACTAATCGTTCGGGACGCTGCCGCGCTGATACCGGGCAATTGCGACGCGCCCAACGGCACGGTCTGTAACAGCGAAAATGCGACCAGCGCGAAAACCGGCGGCAAAATCGAGCGACCATTCGTTATCCACCTGTCGCTCAGATAACCTTCGACCAGCCAAATAATCGCCAGCGAGAAAGCGGCGCAAACAAAAAAACCTTTCCACCAGGCTTCGGCCGTCCCATATGGAATGGCGGTTATCAGGTAAAGCGGTAAGAGGGCGATGAAAACAATCGTGCCCAACATTCGCGCAGTGCGAAGTCTTCGCGTTAGATCAACGCGAGGCAGGGTTCCGGCGACGGTAGCAGACATTAACCGGCTATTTTTTCGGGCACGGCCAGGGAGATTTTTCCAAAGGCGGAGCGATCCGACTGCGCGCTCAGGATGCGATCAGTCGCAGCAGAAAGTTCAGTCTGCAGAAAGCTCGCGAGATAATTCATATCCAGAAGCAGTGGCGGTCCATTAAGCGGACGGTATAAATTCATCCAACCCCATTCGCCGTTTTCAGTCGCGAGTGGCAAGCGGAAACACCAGAACTCGCTCGAGCCAATAACGTTCACGCTGCGCGTTCCATTTCTCGTCCACGACCAGGCAATGCGGCCGTTCACGAATTCAAGATCCTCGCCGCCTTTTTTCTTTGCAGCATTGAAAGCGCGTTCATTAGCCCCAGCGTGGCCCACCTTACCGATTTGTGCGTTCGCGTAAGCAAACTCCTCAAATTCCAACATATGCCCGACGGTGTCGAATAGCTCGTTGATTGTCACAGCTTTCGTCAACGCCAGACTGGAACGACGAACGCGAATGTTGTTTGCCACTCGCAGCCGCCGGTCGCCGACTGTGCGTCGTACGCCGGCGCGTAATTCGTCGACTTCGTGATATCGCAAGTGTCCGACCGCGATAATTACCGCTACCGTGATTACAAACAAAACCAAGCCAGTTATGGGCGAAGACGTTTTGGTCGAGAGCGCTGCCAACAGTCCGAACACCGCGCATACTGTATAGAGAATTATCACTACACGCCGTTGCGACCAGCCGCGTGCAAGCAACATGTGATGAATATGCTCGCGGTCCCCCTGAAATAGCGGTCGCCCACCGATTAACCGGCGTGCCATGGTCACGCTGGTGTCTACCACAGGCAAGCCAAAGGCTAGAATAGGAGTAATCACGGCGACCGCCGTGGTTGCTTTCTGGGCGCCAACGATGGACAAAGAAGCGAGAAGAAAACCTACAAAAAGCGCTCCGGAGTCTCCCAGAAATATTGAAGCAGGGTTGAAGTTGTAGCGGAGAAAGCCTGCCAGACTGCCACATAACGCCAGCGTCACTACAACCATCAAGGTATTCCCGCCCGATAAGGAAACAA
>DATENN010000234.1:0-14303 GCA_035275045.1 Pyrinomonadaceae bacterium | reverse complement strand
AAACGCTGCGGTTAGATGGGCTGCGTATCTTAATTGTCGATGACGAGACCGACGCGTTGGACTTGATCAGCATGGAACTTGCGCAGCACGGTGCGAAGGTAATCGGCGCGGGCAGTTCGGAAGAAGCGCTTCAACTTTTAGCTGCTAACGACTTTGATATGTTGATCAGCGACATTGGCATGCCGCAAATGGACGGTTATGACTTGATGCGAAAAATTCGGCAAACCGAAAAAGATAAGCAAAAGCCAATCCCCGCCGTGGCCCTGACCGCTTACGCACGCGTTCAGGATCGCATGCGCGCCATCCTCGCCGGCTACAGCACGCATGTGACGAAGCCCGTTGAACCGAATGAACTCGTTACCGTAGTTGCGAGTTTGGCGGGACGCCTGGGCAAGAACTGATCATTTGTCATTCGTCATTTGACGTTTATCATTTGTCATTTCAGAGCGGGGGCAAGCCGCCCTTCCCAACCTTAAACATTCCTTAGTCTTCCTTACTCTGTTTGCTTGAAGCGGTATTCAAACAGTTATTCGAGAGGTCTAGCGGAATCAGCTCCTGGGTTGGAAGGGGCGGTCATTTGTCATTCGTCATTTGAAATTTATCATTTTGTCATTTCAGAGCGGGGGCAAGCCCCGAAACGACAACTGATCAATGCCGAATGACGAATGAGAAATGAATGCTTCACTAAAAACCTTAACCAGGAAAATTACTTACTGCTAAGATAACGGCCCATGCAGCGCTGCGCCTGGGCCAATACCGAACTCTCGATCGCTTATCACGATAACGAATGGGGCGTTCCGGTTCATGACGATAGAACGCTTTTTGAATTCCTCATCCTCGAAGGTGCGCAAGCGGGCCTTAGCTGGGAGACGATCTTAAGAAAACGTAATAATTACCGCGCTGCGTTCGATCAATTCGATTACCAAAAAATTGCCCGGTACGACGACAAAAAAATCGCGAAACTGCTGAACAATCCGGGCATCATTCGCAATCGCTTAAAAATCACGGCAGCGATTCAGAACGCCAAGGCGTTCCTGGCTGTCCAAAAAGAGTTCGGCAGCTTTGATAAATACATCTGGAGTTTTGCGGACACAACCCCGCGCAAAAGGAAGCGAGGCCAACCGATCGTTGCCACCTCTGCGCAATCCGATCTGATGAGCAAGGACCTCAAGCGGCGCGGGTTCAAGTTTGTTGGTTCAACTATCTGCTACGCCTTTATGCAGGCTGTTGGCATCATTAATGATCACAATCCAACCTGTTTTCGTTATCAGGAAATTCCGGAAGGAGCTGAACGATGACCAAATTAGTTCGTAGTTGCGCGCTGTTGATGCTTGGCACTTTCGTGCTTTCGTGCCAAAGCTACACCACCGGGTTGCAGCAGAGCGTCGCGCGTGCAGATGAAGCATCAGCGCTGGCCGCAATGAAGGCGATCTCGAGCGCGCAACAGATGTATTCAGTTTCCAACAACGGTGCATACGCTAGCTTTCAACAGCTTTGCGAAGCGGGATTGTTGGATGAACGTTTCAATTCAGCGAACCCGCAGATCAAAGATTACATTTTTACGATGGAAACGGGCACGAATACCTATCGGATTAACGCTGACCCGGCGGGTTCCGGCGACAAGGCTGGCCGCCATTTGTACATGGATTCGACCGGACCATTGATTCGCGTCAACAACACGCAGGCTGCCGGCGCAAGCGATCCGCTAATGCAGCCATAGCTTATCGAACCAATCGTTCGGAAATGACAAACTGGAGTTTATCGAACTAAGGAACGATTTCCTGGCCGGCCGCATCGCGCCGGAGTTGATCGATGATCGAACGGATGGCGGGAGCGAGGCTGCCATTCGGCGCTAATGCTAAATATTTTTCGTAAGCAACCACGGCATCTTTGTATTGTTGCTGCTTCTCATACGCGGCGCCGAGCAATTGATAGATCACGGGTTCTGAATCGGAAAGCTGGTTGATCGCCAGACGATATTCCTTAATGGCTTCCGCGTACTGCCCCTTGTCTTCGTATACGCGCGCCAACCCAACATGCGCTTCCGGTTGAAAACCTTTTCCCTCTTTAATCGAACGTTCGAACGAACGGATGGCTTCGTCGGTGAAGGCCGCTTCGCGATTGATGCGTCCTTCGACGGCGGATGCTTCCGCGTAATTCGGACGCCCACGTCGCGCCGCCTCTATTTCGCTGAGTCCGGCGTTGTACTCGTTTAGATCGAGCAGCACGCGCGCGAGACCCACGTGCGCGGCGGGATACGCCGGTCGAATCTGTAATGCCTGCCGGTATAAATCGGCGGCTTTGCGGCGCGCTTCATCATCTTTGGCTTGTTCACGAGCTTGCTCAGCCTGTTGAAAAAGCAACTCCGCCTGGTCTGTCGAGCGCAGTAATCGCACCGCCAGACTGCGTTTACCTGCCGGCAGGACGATGGCAGCCTCGCGGAAGCCGTTCGCTCGCACCCGTACCGCGTGAGGTCTGGCGGTGACATTCGCTATTAGCAGCTTGCCGCCGGTGTCAGTTTGGCCGCGACGAATTTCGTCGATCCAAACGATTGCGTTTGGTTCACTGGTGATCGTAACGCTTGCTGAAGAAGTCGCAGCAGGCGCCGCTTTTCTGGTTCGCTTTTGACCCAGTGAGACTTCGTGAAACAGAAAAACGGTGAGAAAAACAACCAGAGCTTGTCGCGCGGGTTTTCCGGTCGTACGCAGAGAGCTGAAATACATTTGCCTAACCCAGGATCGTGATTACTTATTCTTCGTGATCGCCATCTGTAACGTTCCGGCGGATCGTTGGATCCTCAGATTGCGACGGCGTTGCGGTCCGCTCGGTCACTGCACGCGCTCCCACATCGCTGCGAAACTTCCCGTTAGCGTCATAGAGTCTTTCATACTGCAAACGGTTGCGGACAACACCCTGGATGTAGCCGCGCGTTTCTTTGAAAGGAACGGCTTCGGCCCACTCATCAAGATCGGAAGGCAGAGAAGCTTGCCATTGGACCACCCGAAAAGGCCCAGCGTTATAAGCGGCAGCAACGTATTCAATGCGGCCGAACTTATCGATTTGATCGCGTAGATATGCCGTGCCTAACTGAATGTTCAGCCGCGGTTCGTATAGCGCTTCTTCCGTTATCGATCGGTCGACTCCATATTTTCGCGCCGTCAGCGTTGCGGTCGGTATCAAAACTTGCATCAGGCCATAGGCGCGCGCGCCCGAACGCGCTCGCGGATTGAAAACGGTTTCCTGCCTGATCAAACCGGCAACTTGAAAAGGATCGAGGTTTCTGGCGCGCGATTCCTGCACGATGATGTCCCAATAGGAAAGCGGGTAAAACACATCCCATTGTTCGCGGGTCATTTCTTCCGGCTTCATTTGTGAGTAGTCGGGAAAACTTTTCTTCAATACGTTCAATGCTCGCACGTTATCTTCCTGTGCGCGGTAAACCTGCGCGATTGCCAAATTGATTTTTGGGCTATTCGGCATTGACGCGGAAACTTTGTCTAACTGTTCGAGTGCCCAATCGTCCAATCCCACGTTGGTTAACTCACTCGCTTTTGCAATCGCCTTGTCTTCGTTTGTGCCGGCCGGTTCCTCGGCGACTGTGACTGTTTGTAAATTCGCGATCGCGCGACCAACCACGGAATTCGGCGCGAAAGTTTTTGCCGCTCGCGAACCACTGCCATCCATCGCTGCCAGACGCTGTTTCGCCAGATAGCCGTACCAGTTCGCGTCGTAACGCCCCAGCATCGCCTGATAAAGCGCGCGAGCCTCGTCGGTCTTGCCCGCTCGTTCAGAATCGCGCGCCGCCCAGTATCCGGCACGGCCGCGATTGTCGGTGTTTTTATCGGCGTAGTACGCAAGATGTTCAGTTAGTTGTGTGGATGATTCGGCAAAGTTTTTGTCGTTGTGGGCTATCCAGGCGAGATCGAACTGAGCTTGCGCTACTTCCGGCGCTCCGGAAAACGAATTGACGGCGGTGCGTAAAAAATACGAAGCGTCCGTGTCGTTCTTAGCGTCTTCCGCTATCTGGCCTACGCTGACAAGCGCGCGTGGCGCAAAGGGACTCGTAGGAAAACTTCGTTGTAGTTCTTGAACGGTGGCGCGTGCCTGTTCCCACTGGCGGGCTCGCGCATAGGTTTGAGCCAACGTGAAAAGCGCTTCGGCGCGCGTGTCTCCGGCTGAAACGGGAATGGAACTCAATGCAGCGATTGCATCGGCATTCTTTCTTGCGTTCGCAGCGGCGATACCACGGCGTAACTGCATTTGCGGATTCACGGTAGCGGGAAAGCGGTTCGCTGCATCGGCATAAGCCTGCGCAGCGTCCGCGTAACGTTTTCCTTCGTATAGTTTGTCGGCACGAGCGAGGGCCTCCGCCGCGGTCGCGGGCGCGAGCGACGATGATTGTTGAATCGCGGTTGCAGCCTCGCCGCTTTCAGCCGAAGTTGGAGCGAAGAAATAAATGCGGCGATAGTTTGCGAGCGCCTGGGTCGTGTCGCCCGATTGCGACTTCGCTTTCGCGACTAACAGCAAAGCCGCTGGGTCATCTGCGGCGATCAAATCTTTTAGTAATTCTGAAACCGCTGCCGCATTGCCGGATTGAGCGGCTATTCCCGCCGCTCTAAGCGCTGCATCGCGAGCGCGCAAGGACGACGGGTAATCGTGCAGTAGTTGTTCATACGCAGCACGCGCGCCCGCCTTGTCACCTGCTTGTTCGAGCGCATCAGCGCGCATGAACAATGCATAATCGCCAAGCAAACTGTAATCATTAACCACACTTGTGTTCAGGAGTTGCGCAGCCCCGGGGAAGTCCTTGTTCGCTACTCGGATTCGGGCACGCACCAGACGCGCGAGAGCCGCGGCTTTGCTGCGTGGAAACTGGCTTTCAATGCGGGCGACCACGTCTTCAGACGGCAGCACGCCTTTTCGAGTCATAGCACGCAGGCTGTCCAAAGCCCTGGCCTCCGCAGGTGTCTGCACGTGCGTCAGACAACTAGCGGTCATAAACGACGGCAACGAGGCGCCGATCACAATTGCCAAACCGATCAGCAACAAAACCAGACGTTGTTTACGAATATTCTTAAACATAATAGGACCTATCCCGCGCTGAAACCGTAGATCACTAATCCTGTTCGGACAAACGGATCTTGTGATGACAAATTACCCTGAAGGGTTTCACGACAGTGAAAACCCAATCAGGGTATCAATTTTTTTCGGGCCTTCGTTCCAAAGGACGCGCGCGCGGCTTGAAGTATGGTTAGGCCGGTCGGTGCCCTCGAATTCTCAAGTCAACTATATCGATTTTATAAAAGCCTAGAACCGTGGATGCCACACCTCGCCTATCAATTAACCACGTATGATCTAAGCCGAAACGGTGGCGCCGGGATACGAGTTGCCGAGCTTTGCGGCATCGCCTTCGGCAAGCGTGTTCACCAATTCGTGGTGAAAGTAATCGTAGCGCTGTGCCACTTCGGGCTTCACTCGCTTGTCATACATTTCGCGCGACCGCTCGATGTCCTCGCGCAGTCGGTCGTAAAGATCGTTGCGCGACCGTCCTTCATTAACCTGGCTCTCTTTATAAAGTTTGATTTCAGACACCAGCAATCGTGCAAAGCGGCGCGCGTCAGTGTGGAACCTTCGCTCCTCGTCGTTCGCTACTTCTACCGGCAATTCAACATCGGCGCCATAGCGACGTCGCGGCGCCTGAGCCGGAACTTCAGCGGCGGCAGACGGAGTAGTTTGCGCGAATGGATCGGCGATAGGAGCCTGGGAAACCTGTTCAGACGCTGGCGGCCACTGCGGCATCTGGGGTTGCGATGGCGGCGCTGCTTCCGGTTGAACCTCAGTTGCTGGTTCAAACCCAGGTACTGACGCGGGCGCACTTTCTTCAACTACCGGTGTTACTTCTCCGTATTCAACGGTCGGCTGATAAGTGCTTTCTGCTGCCGGTGCAGGTTCCATCGCGGGCGCAGCGGGCGCAGTCGCGGTTGCCGAACCGGATCGCGCAACTAACAATTCCACCGCCATGCCTGCGACGCGAACCAGCGTCTCAAGCGCTTCGAGATTGATCGCTTCGGAATCGAGATCACCTGAGTCCGCGTAGAGCACCGCCACGCTCCGATTGCGCACGACGAGCGGAACCGAGACGACTCGCGAGGGCGACTGTTCGCCGAGATGGTTTAACAGCAAATGACTCTCTGCGTGCGAACCTGCTCCCCCGCTCCATGTCTCGCGGGAACGCGCAACGTTGCCGATTGCGGTATCAGAATTCAATGCCAGCTTAATCTGTTGAACCGCGCTATCGCCGACTGTGCCTTCCAGTCCGCGCGCGCGCCAGCCAATCGCCTGGTCGCCTTTAATAACGAAGAAAGCGACCCGCGGTGCGAAAGCCGCGGCGCGATTAACCAGAACTTTCAGGATCTCAGACTGCGATTGTTGCTGATCGATCTCCGAGATCGCTGCTTTGATTATGGCCAGATCGCTCGAGGCTTTAGCACGAGAGGATTCCGAAGCGGCGAGGTCTATGCCTTCTTCATGTGCCGCACGCAGGTGATCGACGATCGAGGCGCCGACGCCACCGTCAAGTTGAACCTCGACTTGCCGGTCCAATAGTTGGCTGAGCGATTCGTTTAACTGACTTTGAAGCGCGGCTATCTCCTGCTTTACACCACTCAGACGGCCTTCGATGTAGCTTTCGATATCTCGGCGCAGGCTTTCTTCCAATTGTGCGCTGACCACAGTGTAGTCCTCCGTTAGGGAAACTTTGTCGCGTTCATGGTGAGCATCCTAAGCGGACAGAACGCTTATTGCTGAGACTTGCGGGGGCTTTGTGTCTCTGAGGCGATTATGGACGCGTGGTATTCAGCGAGTCAAGAAATGGTTTCGAGCGTGCGGATTGACACATTTTTTGCCCTAGGCTATAAGTCGCAAGAACATCAAACAGCCTCCTTATGCCCAATACCATCCTGATTGCTGACGATCATGACGACAACCGAGAGCTGATGCAGCTGTTGCTCGCCGGGGCAGGTTATGAAGTCCGCGAAGCGCGTAACGGTAGCGAATGTCTGGCCCTGGCGCGGGAGCATTTGCCCGATTTGATCGTTATGGATTTGTCGATGCCGGAACTGGATGGCTGGGGCGTGTTCAAAGAATTAAGGGCCGACACGCGCACCTTGCGGATACCGTGCATGGCCGTCACCGCTCACGCTGATCTGGATCGCGGCGAAGCGCTAAAAAAAGGCTTTAACGCTTACGTCTCGAAACCGTTTACCAGCGATGTGCTGCTGGAAACTGTCGCCGGTTTGATGCCACCCGAACGTAAACAATAAAACTGTTCTCTGTTCTGTGTTTACCGTTCTCTGTTTTACTTATAAGAAATCACAACCTGCTCAATCGACATCGGCAACGGCTGAATCTCGCTGCGCTTAAAGCCCGCGTTTGCGAACATCTTTTCAAACTCAGCGAAGGTGTATGCGTCACCCGACGGCGTACTGCCCAGCATCGTAACGCTGAACGAAGCTGCGTCGGGCGGCGTGATGCGATCTTCGTTCGGCACGAACTCGACTGTTACGGCGCGCCCACCGTCCTTCAGCGCCGCATAGACCTTACGCAACAACGCCTCGTTCGTTTCCGCGTCGAAGTGATGTAGGAAATTCGTTAGTAGCACCAGGTCGTATTCTTTGCCGTAATCCACATCGAACGCGCTGCCTTCTATCGTCGAATAGCGGTCGCCGACGCCAGCCTTTTGTGCGTTCTCTTTCGCCACTTGCAAAACGTTGGCCCAATCGAGCGCGACGATCTGGGCTTGCTGGTTGTTGGTTGCAAAAGCAATCCCGTACAAGCCATGGCCGGCGGCGATGTCCAGAATTTTCAATTTCTGATCGCCAGACGGGTCGACTAAGCGAGCGAGTTGTTGCGCCGGCATGGCCATCATCGGCGCCATAGCGCGCGCAAAACTGACCCAGATCGGATTATCGGAGGAAACCGTTCCCTCTTGCGGTAGCGTGGTGCCGCCTTTGCGCACTGAATCTGCAAAATTTCGAAAGGCATCGACTAGCTCCGGAGACGAGATGAATCCGGTGATGCCGCCGAGGTAGGCCGGTGAGCTCTGGTCAAGAAATATCGCCGAGTCTGGCGTGTTGAAATAGAGCGCGCCTTCCTTGCCCAAAAATCCCATGATGCAGAGAAAATCGCACAGTATGCGCATGCCACGCTCAGAAGCTTTGCAGGTATTCGCAATCTGCGTCGCTGTAAATTTCCCGCGACCGATCGCGGAGAAGACGCCGAGTTCAATCGCGGCCTTCAACGCCTCAGTCCGCTGGTAGGCATTTATAGTTTGAAAGATTAATTGCGGTGATGGTTGTTGTGCTGCAGGACTAGACATGAATGTTTGCTCCTTAAAAATACTTATGTGCTGATTACAGGGATTACACAGCTTAACAGCAACGGGCGAGTGGTGAAAACCTGGAATTTTCACTAAGGGGTGAGCGACCGGAAAAACTCGATTCCAGAATAATTCGCCCGCATGGCACGTCCATTAATAACCTTATCAAACACCACGCGGTCGACGTCGACCGGTTGACCGGCTACCCGAAATACACCGGAGGCGATCTGTTCAAGTGGTTGCAAACCTTCTACCAACAATTGTCCATTCCTGATAACAACGCGCGTGCTGCCGTACCACGGACTGTCCGAATGGTAGTGTCCTGCATAAGCATCCCATTCTGCGGGATAAGTAAACGTCTTTGGCCCCGCATAATGTGCATTGATCCACCATCGCGATCCGTGGAATGCCTCGGTCACCTGGTTTTCGCGGCGAGTGAAACCCAGCAGGTAGGTATCCCAGTCGGGATGATTCACAAAAAACAGATCGCGAGCGGCGGGTTCAAGCGCGATGGTCACCTCTTCATGTTGCAGCAACAACTGCTCGCCCCTGCTAACCAGTATAAGTTTGCCGCCGTCGGTTGTGGTAAACGTGCCCGCATAGTCTGCGGCAGTTGAAACTCTATCGCTGGGCGGAGGTGGCGGCGGTGGCGATGGCAAGTCTTTGCCGGCGCCGGCGGCATTCAACAATTCAATCGCGTAACGTGTCACTGCAACGGGCCGATACGAGCCGAACAAGGAAGCGTTCACTGACGCAAAAGCAGCGAAGCCTGAAGTGGTATCAGCGTACATCGCCGAAGTGAACGCCACCATGCCGCCTGTATGACGTAGCAAGGTGTGACCGTCCTTTTCACTTACCCACAGACCGTAAGCGTAGCTTGCACCCTCACCGCGGAAGTCCGATTTGATGACCGGCTTAGTTAAAAGATCGTAACCCTTATCCGAAAGCACACGTCCTTTTGGTCCAACCCCGTGATTGAGAAGAAAGCTAAGATAACTGCTCATATCGTTTGCAGTTGAAGCGATGCTGCCCGCGGCTTCGCCAACATCGAGCCACGGAGCCTCGGCGAGTGGTCCATGCGGCGGAAACGGACGATCGAGTTTTAATGGTCCATAACCGACAGCAAAACGGTCGCGGTTGGCGGCGCTGATAACGGCCACGCTCTGGTTCATTCCCAAGGGATCCAAAACACGCCGCCGCATGCTTTCGGCAAACGGACGTTTATCAAGCGTCTCAAGCAAAAATCCGAGTAACACATAACCAATATTTGAATAAACCCATCTGGTTCCCGGTTCAGAACCAACCCGCAAGGTTGTCGCGGCTACGCGCAACAAGAGGGGCACGGCCGACAACCCGGCCGTGTGGCTCAACAGATGGTGAGTAGTGAAGGGTGCATAACTAGATTCCACTCTTAACCACGGAAGATAATCCTTCACCGGCTTGTTCAAATCCAATTTGCCTTCGTCCACCAACTGCAACAACGCAATTGCGACAAACGATTTTGAAATAGAACCAATTTCAAAAAGCGTTGCCGGTTGGACTTTGCGACCCGTTTTTAGATCCGCGAAGCCATATTGCGACGAACGCAACAGGCCGTCGCGGTTGGCCAGCGCCAGCGTCATTCCCGGCGCACCCACTTCAATCATGTGTCGGGCGATGAATTGATCGAGTAATTGATAAGCCGCCGCATAGCGTTCCGGCTGTGCCTGATGAATTGTCGCCGCGGCAAAGATCGGTCTTAATCCGGAAAGCTGATCGAACAGCACCATTCCCGCGCCGGCTTTGAGTCCGGCCGTCAATAGCTGGCGGCGATTAATTATCATTTGCATTGAGGTGCGACACACACGAGCGCCGTCCCGAAAGATCCGAAACGGCGCCCGGTGTTTTTGAAGTGAGATTACTTCTTAGGCTCAAGAATGATCTCGCGACCAAGCGCGAGCAGTTAGCACGTGACGCATCACTTTGCTTCATAAACAACTTCACCGCCAATGATCGTCATCAGGCATCGTGTCTTCAAAATCTCAGCCTCCGGAATCTTCATGATGTCGGCGGAGAGCACCGTGAAGTCAGCCAATTTTCCCACCGCGATCGACCCGCGCAGGTCTTCTTCAAAAGCACCGTAGGCCGCCCAGATCGTAAACATTTTGATTGCCTGCTCGCGTGACAGGGCTTCCTCAGGATGCCAACCTTCGCCTGAGAAGCCTTTGATATCTTTGCGCGCCACTGCCGCATAAAACTCGATCATCGGTTCGCCGCGTTCGACCGGGGCGTCCGAGCCGCCGGGAATGATTGAGCCTGCCTTAACGAAACTTTGCCATGCGTAGGCCCCCTTCAATCGCTCCATTCCTAAACGCGCCGGAGCGAAATGCAAATCGCCAATCGCATGCGATGCCTGCATCGAAGGAATAATTCCCAACTGCGCGAATCGCGGAATATCGACCGGATTGACGATCTGAGAATGTTCAACGCGCCAGCGCGGCGACTGAATTTTCCATTCAGATTTGGGTACGGCGCGCATGGCTTTCTCGTACTGATCGATGATGAAACGATTGCCGCGATCGCCGATGGCGTGTGTTTCAATCTGAATGCCTTTTCGCAAAGCCTCCTGGAGAATCGGCTGCAACGTTTCTTCCTTAATAGTCAGAAAGCCGGACGTGTCGGGGGCGTCTGAGTAAGGCGCGAGCAAAGCCGCGCTACGCGAACCCAAACTGCCGTCCGCATACAGTTTGAGTGACCGAACCGTCAGCCGGTTACCAAACTTGCCTACGATTGGACCCTCTCGAAGTAAACGCTGCGCCTCGTCGCCGGGCGCCGAGAGGGCTTTGTAAATTCTCAGTTTGATTTTCCCTTCGCTGAAAAGTTTCGAATCAAGAGCGATGTCCGCATAGGTACCGCCTGGATTTTGTACCTGAGTCCAGCCAAGCCCGATGTCGCGTTTCACTCCAAGTATTACCGCCCGCTCGTTATCAGCAGCAGTCGGCGCGGGAACATGACTGCGCACCAGGTTTTGGGCGGCGTCGAGCAGCATGCCGTTCGGTTCACCCGTCTGTTTGTCTTTGGAAATTTCGCCGCCGAACGGATTCGGCGTGCTCTTATCGATACCCGCGATCTTCAGCGCCGCGCTGTTAACGACCGTACCGTGTCCATCAGCGCGCCCCAAAACGACCGGGTTGGCAGGTGCAACTTTGTCGAGGTCCCAGCGCGTCGGGAAAACCGGCGGTTGCCAAAAAGTTTCAATCCAGCCTCGTCCGGTTACCCACTCGCCCGGTTTGGCTTGGTCGACTCTGACCTTCACTTTCGCAAGAAGGTCTTGCAGGCTCGTTACACCTTCGAGATTAAGCGTCATCTCGCGAAAGCCGACGCCTTCAAGATGGTGGTGCGCATCGGTCAGTCCGGGGAAAACGGTTTCGCCTTTGAGATCGATAACCTGAGTTTTCGGTCCGATGTATTTTTCAATTTCGCGATTTGAACCAACAAAGGTAATGCGATCTCCGTTGACAGCGACCGCTTCGGCGTGGGGCCGCTGGTCGTCGACCGTGTAGATGTTGCCGTTTTTGAGAACAAGATCGGCAGGCTGGATTTTTTGCGGAACCGAGAATTCAGAAACCGTCACAATTGCAATCAGGACAAACAAAATTTTCATGGTAATTATTATAGGGAAGATTCTTAGTTGCGTGTCGACAAACCGGGTGACATGAGGATCGAAACGATGCGGCGCACCCGCTACCGCAGGTGGTACTGACTACAGGTCAGAAGGCAGCCCTTTAAAGAACATAGGACTCTAGAACAGCCGCTTTATACCATTGATCCGAGAGTTTGAGGTAGGTTGCTTAGCTACCAACGTAACGCTACAAGCTCGCTGTGAAAATTAATTAAAGCAATCTGTTCGTCGGAACGGTCGTTTACCCCGAGCTCCTGGCATTCACTGAATAAGCGGACCAAGGCATCGCCCCAACCACAGGACTATGAAACTTGATCGACTGAAATGCGGTAGTGATGCGCTTTAACTATAATGCTTGATAACTAAAAACTTCATCAAGGATTTCATTATGCAGACAGCAACATTGAGTCTAAGCACCACTCGTGGAGCAACAACCGCGCATGTCGCGTTGCCCGAAAATGATGCCACCGCCGCGGTCATCCTGATTCAGGAATGGTGGGGCATCAACGATCACATTCGCGACATCGCCGGTCGCTTCGCGAGCGAAGGTTATCTTTGTGCGGCTCCTGACCTTTATCGTGGCGAGCTTGCGAAGAACGCCGAAGAGGCAGCAAAAATGATGCACGCGCTCGCGATTGAAGACGGGTTGGAAACGATTCAAGCAGCGGTAGCGGCCGTCAAAACACGGTACAAGATTGCGAAACTCGGCATTACGGGTTTCTGCATGGGAGGAACATTTGCCTTGCGCGCGGCTTGCGAGATGCCGGACTTCGCAGCGGCAGCTCCTTTTTACGGAGACATTCCTGAAGACGATGTGCTGAAGAAATTGTCGGTGCCGACCTTGTTCATCGCCGGCGCACGCGACAAATGGATCAACCCTGAAAAAGTTAATCAGCTAAAAGATGCAGCCGCAAAATACGATCTACCGGTTGAAGCCGTTAGCTATGATGCCGATCACGCATTCTTCAACAACACTCGACCCGAAGTTTTCGATCCCGAAGCAGCGGCCGATGCCTGGCGCAGAGTACTGGAATTGTTTGGGAAGCGTTTGGCTTAGAATGTTTGAGCGAAAGCTCATTCGCCATCCGCAAATTCAAGTTCGAAGTGCACCCTGTTTTTGTAGTAATTCGCCCCGGAGGGCGACATGTTAATAGCTCGAGGCGCCATTGAGGGCGCTTCCACTTCCGTGCTACTCAATGAAACTTAGATGGGATGTTCGCGCGGCCCCACTTCAACACGCTACTCATCCAAACCAGTTCATCCAGAAAATCCTTCGCCCGTTTCTCAAACGCTAAGTCCAAGAGTTTGCCTTCAGCATCGAACACGGTCTGCACTTTCGAAAAATTCAAATCGCTGAAGGTTACCGCGAGTCCCAGCTCGCGCACCATGGGCACCATTGCTTCGATGACGCGTGTTCCGCCCCATGGACCAGCAGACACGCCGACAAAAGCAACCGCTTTGTGAACGTATTCTCTGAGTAACAAATCCAACACCGCCTTTAATGGCCCCGGATAGCCGTGGTTGTATTCGGGCGACACGATCACTAAACCATCGGCACGGATAATTGCATCACGCCATTCGGGAAACTGGTCCTTAATTCCCTGTCCGTAATCGTCTTGAGGGAACGCGAAGTCGGCAGCATCGAACAACCTCGTCTCAATCTCGGGCCGCTTTTGCATTTCCTGAACCAACCACTTGGCGGGGTGGACGCTGTTTCGTTGTTTTCGATTAGTCCCTAATAGGACCGGAATAAATAATTTTTCCAAGCGACGCCTCCACCTGCTACGTTCCTGGTTTCGGACTTTGTGTTGTTCTGGTTCCCTGCGATCACGTATTAGCGCTGACCAGAAATTCTTCCAGTGCTCGTGCGGTTGGTAACGCTGTCCGCGCTCCTAGATCACGGCACTTCAACGCGGCCACGGCATTTGCAATTTTCAAACTCGTTTCAATCTCCTGACCCGTCAGCAAACCATAAAGAAAGCCGCCGTGAAAAGCATCTCCCGCGCCGGTTGTATCACGACACGAGCCAGGTACTGAACACGCAGCCGATTCAATAAACTTTCCATCAATCAGGACTACCGCGCCCTGATCTCCTTTTGTCAGCCCAACCACTGTGCAGCCATATCGCTCTTTAACGGAAAAGAGCGCGGCACGTTCGTCGGCGATACCAGTTAAGCGTCGCGGAAACTCGGCCGAGCTAATCAAAATGTCGATTAGCGGCAACAGCTCAGCTAGTCCGTCGTAGATGTTATCGATGTCGGCGGA
>DATENN010000233.1:0-4613 GCA_035275045.1 Pyrinomonadaceae bacterium | reverse complement strand
TGGCTTCGTGCGAAGCGAAAAAACTTAGGTGAAGAGCGGTACAGGGGGCCCGCCGCTGCTCCAGATAAACCCGCCTCGTTCCAAGCGCAGCGGAATATACTCCTCTTCCCAAGCGATGTCAATATGTTGTGGTTATCTTTTTTTTCAATGCATTATAGTGTGTAAATTGAGATGTCACGTGAGGTTCTAAGTTACTGATTAACGGTCAGTTTGAAGTCCGCAGCCCGGTTCGGGAAGCGACTGGTTCGACGGTCAAAATCGATGGTGATCGTAATTGAGAGGAATATCGGTCAGGCGAAAGGCGTTAACTAGTTTAGCGAAAGTATTACTAGCATCTATCCTACTTCGCAACGAAAAATCACGCCGACGGCGTCACAATTACTCAACAGCAGTGTTTCGGCCCACCCGCTACCGCAGGTGGTACTGACTTCACTGACACATTGATTCGATCAATCACACCCGAGATGCACGATAACGATCCACGATTTACGATTTACGATTTACGATTTACGAGACCTATTTCGAACTTCCGCTGTTCAGCAGCAACTCATAGTTGCCGATGTTGCGGTTGTGAGTGTCGAGTGCCGCGAAGGTATCGGAAGTTTCTTCGAGCATCTGCTTGGTCATCGCGATCGAATCACTCAGCTGCTCGAAGTCGAGCGCCGAGACGCGCTCCGGAGTTGGCAGGGTCACCACTTGATCATTGACCAGACCAAAGAAATTCTCAATTGATTGCAACTGGCCCTCGACGAGTTTTACCGACCGCTCGATGTCATTAAAAGCAGCGACACGCCGTTTCAAAATCTCAACATTCGCCTGTTGAATACGCCTCTCGCGGTCGTCGCGCGCGCCTTGCACCGCCCGTTCCGCCTGGACGAGCTGATTCTGCACTGCCTGACGATTGATCGAGCGCAGGTGATGTTTGCGCCGCCGATAGACGTCAAGCAGATCGACAAAATCTTCCCAGCGCTGGTCCAGGCTCTGAATGTTCGAGGGTACTTGTTTAGTGCCGGTAAACTTCTTGTAGTTCGAATAGATCTGGTTCTTCATCCAGCGCAAATATTCGACCGCTTCACGTTCGCGCGGATCGAACAATTTAATAGCCGCTTCGCGCTGCTGATCACGCTGCTTTAAGAGACGCTGCTTTTCGCGGCGATCTACCAGGCGTCGATAGAATGAACTGGCGGGCACGGTTGCTAAATATGCTGTTTCTACTACCAGAGCTCCGGCGAGAATCGTGACATCCTGTGCGTATGCGGCGACGGCCGCAAAGCTCGCTAGACCCCAGAAATTTAGCGGCTCTTTAAAAGCCTCTTTCAAATACTTGTAATCGAACTTCGACAACTCGGCCATATCGTTGAACTATCCATTCCGCATCACAAATCATTCCGCCGAGTCGGATTCTTAACCCCGCTTGCTGGCTTCGCTTTCGCCTTCCGCCGGTAACGCGTGCTGAGACGGCGCAACGGATGCCGCCGGCAAGAGGCCCATCTCGCGCTTGTACGCCAGCAGTTTGTCCTGAAGTTGCATGTCCATCGCTTCGCGCTCGATGTCCTGCATCTGGTTGTCTACTGATGCAGCGCCAAGCTGTAACTTTGCCTCGGCAGCAGCGGCACGACGATCAATCTTGTCACGCATCTCATTAAACGTCGACGCATCGTCACCAATCTGAAACGATTCCATAGTCGCCGCCAGTTGTTCCTGTAGGCGGGCTTGCTTTGATTGATTGATCAACTGCATTGCTTCGGCGGTGCGACGCTGCATTTGCAGGACGTAGTTGTCCCGTGCCTTAAGTGCTTGTTGTGAAGCAAGCGTCGCATGCTCAAGCTGCTGCGCAGTTTTCTGCCGGTCCATCTGCGCCTGCTGCAACTGGCCAATGTACGCGGTGGCAATGTCGTCGCGGCCTAACTTCACGGACGCCTTGATTTTTGAATCCAACTCAACGACCTGCGTATCAAGGCGTTCTTTATTTTTAGCCAGAAGTTTTTCCGTAGCCATTACCTGCGCGACGGAATTGTTAAGTTCCGGAACGCGATCGCGCATGTCGCGAATTGTCTGTTGCAGTATGAGCTCGGGATTCTCGGTCGCTTCCACAATGCCGCCGAACAGCGCCCGCATCGACCGTTTGATTCTGCTTAGAACTCCCATTTTTCAGCCATCCTCTAGCAATTGATGTTAGACCGTCTGCTGCAAATCACTCTGATTTAGCCCAAAAAGTGGGCTTTTCTAACTTCTGGCCGTCCGCATATGTTTGTACGATGAATAACTGCGCGGGGTTCAAATTACGAGATGCCAAAGTTCGAGAAGTATAACAGTTGATGCTCACCGCATTCCAGAAAGCGCAGTAGGAGGTCGTGCAGTTTAAGGCTGGCAGTTTACACTTCAGCCCTTAGGCTGCTGATTGTGCACACAATTCAAGCTAAAGATTGAACTCTGAACCAAGGGCTTCAAACTGCACGAGCGCCGGGCAGCAGGTACTGATTCACTAGAAGCAGGTAGTCACCTAATTTGAAGTTCTCCTGCGTAGTCCTCGGGTGATCTCTGTCTCGAGGCGACCCATTAACACCGCGCTACATTGTGCTTTCAACAGAACTCGCATCATGCCGATTTATGAATCGTCCGATGTCGCGCCTGAAAACCTTGCCCGGCCAATTGATCCGGTCGGTCGCGCGGTAACAATCCTGCAGTGCTTCGTCCAGCGTGGTGTTTCTCGCTGTGACACCGAGCACGCGACCTCCTGCCGTGACAAGCTCGGCATTGTCGGCCCATGCAGTTCCCGCGTGGAATACTTGAAAGTCCGGTCCAATAATCACTTCTTCCAATCCCTCAATTGGACGACCCGATTCGTAAGCGCCCGGATAACCTTCACTCGCCATGACGACACAGGCAGACGAACCTTCTTTCCACTGAACATCGACATCGCGCAGTCTGCCCACATCAAGCGCACGAAAGATTTCCACTAGATCTGTATTGAGGCGAATAAGAATCGCTTGTGTTTCAGGATCGCCGAAGCGCACGTTGTACTCGAGAACTTTTGGCCCGGCGGCAGTCAACATTAGGCCAATGAAGAGTATTCCGTGAAAGGGGTAACCACGGCTTTCTGCGCCGGCCAAGGTAGGCTCGATGATTGCTCGCTTGATTTGTTCCAGCAGTGAGTCGTCGAGGATAGATGGATCAGTTACCGCGCCCATTCCACCGGTGTTAGGTCCCGTGTCGCCATCGCCAACGCGTTTGTGATCGCGCGCCGGCGGCATGAGCGCATAGTCGCGGCCGTCAGCAAACAAGAGGATTGATACTTCTCGTCCGTCGAGGGCTTCTTCGATCAGGATTTGATTGGCGGCCTCGCGTGATACGGATTGAACTAAATCCTCTATCGCGCGCTCAGCACCGGCGTGATCTGGCGCAACGACAACTCCTTTTCCAGCGGCAAGTCCGTCCACCTTAATAACAACCGGCGAGCCTTCCGCGCCAAACCGTCCGCTGCGAACTGCCAATATCGCCTCGTGTGATGAATCAGCAACCACGAAATCAGCAGTCGGTATTGCATGGCGGCGCATGAAATCTTTGGCGAAAGCTTTACTTGATTCGAGGCGCGCCGCTGCTTTTGATGGTCCAATTACCGCTAAGCCGCTGCTTTGAAAATCATCAACAATACCGTTGGCGAGTGGCGCTTCCGGACCAATAATCGTCAGCTCAATCTGGTTGGACTGCGCGAAATCTATTAAGGACACGTGATCATCGATTGAGAGGGCCACACACTCTGCAAGTTGGGCGATGCCGGCGTTTCCCGGTGCGCAATACAACTGCGCGGACTCACTCGCGGTTTCGTTTATCGCCCAGCACAAAGCGTGCTCTCGACCTCCGCTACCAACAACCAGGACTTTCATGTGCGCGATTTCCCTGAAGAATATTCAACGCTGAGCTGAAACGTGGACACCTTGCACTTTTAAGCTTGACACATTTTCGCCATAGTTATACTTTTTTTTCACTGCTCGCCTGTTCGAGGTAGCGCCCGCTCACCCCGATACTCGCCAGGAAGAACAGCGGCTCCTTCAATCACGATTACTTCCCGCTTTAAAGTGGGCCGCCAACAAGGTGTCGGATGAACGACCCCAGGGAGAGCGAAAATGCTAGAACAGGATCACCTCGGTGAATTGAAAACCAGCTCAGAAGCCGAACATCCCGATCGCACGATTAAATGCGTCGATTGCGGCGAAAACTTTATTTGGACTTCCGGCGAGCAAGCATTCTTTCACGACAAAGGCCTCAAGAACGAACCGAAGCGTTGCAAACCTTGCAAGCAAGCTAAGAACGAAAGACTGGCCGCGATCAGTGCGGCGCAAAACTCAGGTGTGCGCCAACGGATTGAAGTTTCAGTACATTGTGCACAGTGCGGCCAACAAACGACGGTGCCTTTTTATCCCTCGCAAGGCCGTCCCGTTTACTGTCGATCTTGTTTTCTGGCAGGCAAAACTCCTGAAGCTGAGGCAGCTACCAACTAGCATTCCGGCGTTCGTCCATAAAAGCCTACCGCTAAAAAGCCAACCGTTATCCGCCGACGTGTACAATCGGACGGCGTTCTGGATTTTTTTCAGCCTGCCGTAGAACCTCGT
>DATENN010000232.1:0-4807 GCA_035275045.1 Pyrinomonadaceae bacterium | reverse complement strand
AACCTACTTTGTCGGAGTCCTGAGTACTGAGTGCGGAATGCTGAGTCGTCGACTGCTGACTGCCGATTTCTGACTTCCCACTTCTGTTTTCGCGGTACTGGTCATACGCGACCAACAAGCCGATCTCCTGCGAATAAGTATTTTTGTCGAGCAGAAGATCAATACGTTCGCGAGCAGTAAGTTTTCCCTGCTGGTGCTGCCGTTCAATCTTGTCAGCGCCGCCGCCCAGCTTTAACCGTGCTTCCAGCGCGCGCAGTTCGCCGGTCAACTCATGAAGACGTGAGCGCGATGAAGTTGTTCGTGTTTCAGCTCGTTTCATTCAGGACGGTGCTTAGCGCTGCAGTGCCGATAAAACTTTAGCAGTAACATTTTCAGTTGGTAGGCCTTCGAGAACGGTGACACGCGAACCGTGAAGCGCTACGACCACTTCGCCTTCGCTGGTCTGCCACGAGTAAGAATTTCGAGTTTCGGGAGTCGAGTTGCGCATTTGTTCATCATCAATTGATTTCGCCTCAGGATAGCGAAGTTTAGTGCGCTTCACGTACGCATCGAAAAACTCGCGGGCATCGGGCTCGGTATCCCATGTTGAAACCTGCGCAATCATCACTTGATTGGGATTGGCGCCCTCGTACACATCGAACCGGTCCCCGGCCCAACCAGCTGCTGCGCGCCGCGATTCCTGTGGCGCATTCAAAAACTGATCGAGCAACAGGTAATAACCCCATTCGCCGTTCACGTCCGAATCAATGCGATGCCAACCGGCAGTCGCAGTTGTTGCCGCGCGGGCCGCCCTATCGTCGTTGAGCACCGAACTCAAGTCGGGCAAGCTGATCTTTAGCGGCTGTTCGTTCGCTACATATTTTTCCTGATGCAGAATCTGTTCGGTTGAGGCCGGCAATCTCGAGAAGGCTTTTGAAAGTCCCGCGAAACCCTCACGCTTGTAAACGCCCGTGGCCCACTCGCTTCCTTGCAAATACGGAAAGACGAGCGTCTCTCGCAGCATTCGCGGCGCCTGGTTATAGACTTCAGTCGAAACGCCCGATGTTAGCGAACGAGTGAAAGCCAACGCCACCAGCGGGTTCTTCGCCATGTAGACCATCATCGTGACCGTCGCGTCACCTTCGATTAAAGCGTGCGCCGCCAATTCGGCATCGCCGTCACCATGCGGCCACTTTTGAAACCGTCGAAGATTGAAGTGCTGGTCCTGGAGTGCGTGGGTCAATTCGTGCGCCATTACCGGTTTCTGCGTTTCGAGTTCCAGCCAATCCGCCAGATAAAACTCCTGGGCGACCGGATCGTAGTAGCCGGCGACCTGCTCGGAAAGTAACTTGATAATGAATGGCCGATATTCAAATGTTGGCGGCGCCAGCCCAAGTTTGCGATAAGCAACTTCGGTAGCGTGCATGTCTGTTGTAGTCATCTGCTCATAAAGATTCTTGATGAGCATCTTTTCGATCTCGGCGCGGGACTGGGCGCCGCTCTTCACCGGACGCAGGATCGGCAGTTCTCTTATCTTGCTCGTTTCCTCGAGAATCGCGGCGGTGGTGGTAACGATGGCGGCTTCTTTAGCCGCACGGCTCGATATCTCCGGCCGCCGCTGCGCATGAGTGCCGCCGATCAGCGCGCTAAAGAACACCACGGTCACCGCGGCAAAAGCGCCGATTCTGCTAATATTCTTTGACATCTTCGCTATTCGCTTTTATAGTCCGCCTAAACATCCGTACCAAAGTAACAGTAGTTTCCTGAACTTTCTAACACGAAGTTTGGCCAGAACAAACCACAGATGACCAGCCCCGCACCCGAAACTGCATTTGGCGAGTGGCACGAATCGGTGATTCGCGTCCGCTATGCGGAAACGGACAAGATGGGGATCGTGTACTACGCTAATTACTTAATCTGGTTTGAGATTGGCCGTACCGACTTTTGCCGTGCTCGCGGTTTTTCATATCGCGACATGGAAGAAAATGACGATGCCTTTCTCGTGGTGGCGGAGTCCTACTGCCGCTATAAGGCGCCTGCGTACTACGACGATGAACTGCTGGTGCGCACTCACATCACCGAACTGCGGCGCCGGTCTTTGCGGTTTGGGTACGAGATTGTCCGCGCTTCAGACGGCCAGGTCATAGCAGAAGGTGAAACCGGCCACGTTATAACCGATTCGAGTGGCCGCGTGCGCTCATTTCCCGAAGGTTATGCTCAGCGGCTGTTGTCTCCACCGATTCTCAAAACTGCCGGCGGCGAAATCGTTCCGAAAGAGACCGGGCCGGCTTAACCGGGACGTTTCAGTCGTGCGCCAGGTTTAGTCTCTCGATCTTTCGAGCTTTCCCCGTTTCCTCATCAACTTCAATCACGACGCCGCAGATTCTGACTGATCCGGTTGAGTGTTCGGCGCGGCGGCCCATGGCCGTGGTAAAGCGTTCGATGACATCCTTTTTCTCCATGCCAATTACGCCCGCGTAGCTTCCGGTCATGCCGAGGTCAGTTATGTACGCCGTTCCTTTGGGCAGGATGCGTTCATCGGCAGTTTGCACGTGGGTATGAGTGCCGACGACGGCGGAAACCCGGCCATCGAGATACCAACCCATCGCAACCTTTTCTGAAGTTGCTTCCGCATGCATATCAACCACGCGGACGATCGCTTTGCTTTCGGAACCGGCCAGCAACGAATCGACCATGCGAAAAGGATCATCGGACGGTGGCATAAAGACGCGTCCCATCAGATTCATGACTGCTACGTTTGTGCCGTTGACTAGTCCAGTCCAAAGGCCGCTGCCGGGTGTATTCGGAGGATAATTCGCCGGGCGCAACAGCCGGGATTGTTTTGCTATGTACGGGGCCGCCTCTTTTTTATCAAAGATGTGATTACCAGAAGTCATCACGTCGATGCCGGAGGCAAAAAGCTGCTCGCAAAGTGAAGGCGTAACCGAAAATCCGCCGGCAAGGTTTTCGGCGTTCATGACCGCAAGATCAATCGAGTGCTGTTCGCGAAGATCCTGGATACGTTCGAGCACAGCAATGCGGCCCGGCTTGGCAACCACATCTCCGATCATCAGGATGTTCATATGAATCGTGAATCGTAAATCGTAAATCGTGAATAGTAAATCGCGGTAACAGAACCCGCGAGATACAGGAAAGCCGCAAATCGAACCCGTCAATCGTTATTGCGGTCAACCGCTATTTACGATTCACGATTTACGATTTACGGCTTTAGCTGGCTGGAGGGAAATCCGCAATGGTCGTTCCGAAGCCGTAATTGAACCTGCATGTACAGGTGGGTGACCTTTAAAAGCCACAGCCACTGGCAATTCTTAACGCTGAAGAAATGCACCGGCGAGCGGCGTCGGTCTCCCAATTTAACGGCGTTGGCTCAATCATCGTAACTCGGTGACGGGCCCCGCAGAACAATTCCCTCCGCCGGCGCGCATACTAACATAGGCCGGCGAGAGACGGGTAACGAGTCGATTTGTCCGCCACGGCTCTATAAGAAGTTCAGAGCTCAGCCTCCAGCCTGTCTGCCTCGAGACAAACTTGGCCTTATCCGGAAATATTATATGAAGAGTTAGGTAAGCGAGATGCGTCCTGATTCGCCTTTTTCCTGCTCAATATTGCTGCGAACTTTCAGCAGCCGATCGAGCATTTCCGCGCATTCGGCGCTGCGTTCAGCCAATTGCGCGTCGGCCTGTTCGTGGGTCTGCTTTAAGCGATGCAGTTCGTCCGCGATGTGCAAAGCGGCCAAAATCGCGACTTTCAACGAATCGACGGTGAGCGTCCCGGAGGAAATCTCGCGCATGCGGCTGTCGACGAAATCGGCCAGTTTCATGAGGTATTCCGAGTCGCCGTCAGAACGAATGTTGTAGGTCTGGTTATAGATTTCAACGCGAATAATGGGTGGCGCAGAGGTCTCGACAGTTTTCTTGCCCGGCATTTCAGCAATTCCCGTAGTCATCTGAGTTCCTCCGCCAGCTCGGGATCAAGCGCGGCCACCGCGTCCAACATAGCTTCCACTTTCATGCGAATGATGTCGCGTTCCGCCAACAGGGCTTCGACTTGTTTCTCAAGTCTTTCCTGTTCGCGGGGAACACTGCCACGGCTGCGGCGCATCATTGAGAGTTCCTTTTCCAAACTCTCTTTTTCAAGGCGAAGCGTTTTGGTGAGTTCTATTGTGCGGTAGATCTTATCTTCGAGGTGAGAGAATTTTTCCAATCCTGACAATGCAATCATTTAACTAAACTCGCTCTTCGTTTATCTACAGCGCACGGCGACGCGATTATGCGACTTCAAGCCAACAAGCGCAAGACCGTTCGCACCGCAAGACGCGATTTATTTTATCAATGCAACAAGGCTGCAAATTTTTCCAGCAGCCGATCGATCAATTCCCGATGATCGGTTTCGATTTCTTCGTCGCGCAGGGTTCCGCTTTCTGATCGATATTCGATACGCAAAGTTATTGAGCGTTTATCTGCGGGAATTTTTTCACCTTCATAAGTACCCACTAATTCGACGCCCCGAAAGTTGACCGGCGGCGTACTGCGTATCTCATCAACCAACTGGTCGTAGGAAACACTGCGACTGACAAGTAACGTGACGTCGCGAACCACTGAAGGATAACGCGGCAACGGTTGATACCGAACACCACGCGCCTCAACTTCAAACAACGCGGTCAAATTGAGTTCAGCAACAAAAACGGGTTGCTTGAATTTGTAATCTGAGTTGATCGTTTCGGATAACGCACCGATGCTGCCAATCACAGCGCCGTTTGCCACCGACATGTTTGCCGCCTGGCCCATGCGCAAATGGTCCAGGTGCG
>DATENN010000231.1:0-8648 GCA_035275045.1 Pyrinomonadaceae bacterium | reverse complement strand
TCCCCGAAGAATGTGGAAAAGACGCCGATCACACCCGAAGTTTCGAGTCCGATCGCACCGGTCCAACCAGCGCAACCAAAAAATCAACTTTTCGTAGCGCGGCAAGGTACGCAAAAGCATCTGCCTACTGAAGACGTCGCGTTTGCCAGCTTTCTACAACGGCTCAACGAATACGCGGACATCAGCGCAACGTCGATAGGCGATCTGAAACACTCGCAGGCAATCAAACGTGCTAAACACGAAACGCAGATTCCGGTGGTCGTGCTTTCTTTTGATATCGACAGGTATGCGGGTGGGACGATTATTCTGAACTCGCAGGATTTAGAGATTGAATATTTTCTCTTCGCACCGCAAACCGGCAAAAAGCAAACGCAAGGGAAAGTTTATTTTCAGGGAGTAGGCAGCGGGCGATTGCGCAAGAGCGATTGGCCCAATGGTACGCCGGTGAAGATGACTCCGGAAGCGGCCGGCATCGATGCCGCCGAAGCCTTGCATCAGTGGCTAATGCTTGATGCGGCGCGGAGGAAAGCACGATAGCAAGATTGGGTTCTCCGCCGCGCCTAAACCAGGATTAAGGTAGAGAAAGTTAGAACCGGGAGCGGTGGCGACCGGGCCGAATAGATTCGGATTGCGGGTTGCGGATCAGCGATCGCACAAATCGGCAATCCTATAAGTTACTGAAACGAACGCGCCTGTGTGCTGTAACATCGTCACCCGTCAAACACAGAAAGCCATTTACCGAGACAGATCATCAAGTGCCGCGTCGAGTCGCTTCAAGCCTTCCGTCAGATTCTCGGTTGTTCCGCCTAAGCCAATACGGAAATGTTCGGGCATTTCGAAGAACCTGCCGGGGACAACTGATGTTTCATACTTTTCTCGCAGCAGGGTAAAGAATTTTTCCGGCGTTGCGCGTGTTAGTCGCGGAAACATGATCGTGCCCGTCTCCGGCCGGTAAGTTTCGAGGTCAGCTCGCGTATCGAGAAACTGGTTCAATAACTTTCGGTTTCTTTCAATGCGGTCGCGCGCCTTCAGGGCAATCCGATCGAGTTGGTTAAAGGCGGCAACACTCAAACGTTCCGCCACATGTGCGGCATTCACGCCAAACAAATCGTTCAGCAACCAGATATCCCGAGCCAGCTCAGGTTCGGCAATGATCCAACCGCACCGCAGACCGCTCAAGCCAAACGCCTTAGTCAGACTGCTTGTGGAGACAAACTGCGGACCTAGATGCAGCGCAGTCCGCGGCCGTTCCGTAAACATCGACTCTGAATAAACTTCATCGACTAGTACTCGCGCGTTCACACTCTTGGCAAGCGAGCCAACCTGCTGCAAGGTTCCTTCACTGACTAGCGCGCCACTTGGATTGTGATGATTGGTAATAACAATCAAGCGTGTTTGCGGCGTCAGACTTCTTTCGATTTCGGCAGGTTCGATTGCAAAGTTGTTTTCGAAGCGCCGCGCAAAACGTTGAATCCGCGCACCGAGATAACCCGCCAATGCTATTAGCGGCTCATACGCGGGTTGCTCGATCAGCACTTCATCACCCGGATTGACCAGGACAGCCATCGCCAGGTGGTTTGCGAGCGAGGTGCCGGTCGCTGTGACGACGGATTCTTTGCCGACTTTCAACCGGGTCGCGATTGCTTCGAGCAACGGCGGATAACCGTAACGGTCCGAGCCGGTTAACTCGAGATCTTCCAGCTTGAAATCCAAATCACGCAGCGACAAATTGTCGAGCCCGCTGGTAGCCAGGTTGAACCGCGCGCCAGAGTGCAGCTTCGCCCAATTCATGTACTGCGAACGATTCGCGGAGAATTGCGTCAGGATTGTTTTTGTCTGCGCCATAAAAGATAAGCGGGCACGCCCGCCAATAATATTCCCAAACCAATAAGCGTATTGCGCGGATACTGAACGATGGTGTTGATCACCACGGCCCAACAAACCACGATAAAGAAGACTGTCGTCACCGGGTGACCCGGTACGCGCGCCAGCCAAAGACCCGATTCAGTTTCGCGCCGGCGCCGGCGAAAGACAAAGATGCAGATGGCGGTCAAGCCAAAGAAGATGAAATCGACGGATACAACATAGTTGAGTATCTGTTCGTACTTGCCCGAAAAAGCGATAACGATCGCCAGCACACCTTGCATGATGATTGCCAACAGCGGCACTCGACTGCGGCGACTAACTTTACCGACCGCGCGAAAAAATAATCCATCTTCCGCCATCGCAAAATAGACTCGTGGCGCGGTCAGCATACTTTGACTCAAAAAACCGAACGTGGAAACGGCGATGCCGGCCGCAATCAACCGTGCACCCGTTGGTCCAAGAGCAATCCGCATTACATCTGAGGCTGGTGTGGTGGTATTTGCAAGACCAACAACGCCCAAAACGTGAAGACAAACCAAATTCACAGCGAGATAAAGGACAACGACACCCGCCACTCCGATTACTAACGCAAGCGGAAGATTCTTCCTTGGTTCGCGAATTTCACCAGCGACAAAAGTCGAAGTTTGCCAACCTCCATACGAAAAAAGCACGGGCACCATAGCTATGCCCAGTGCAGTTAATGCCGGCATACCGCCCGGCGCTACCGAGTTAAGATCTTTGCGAGCGTCAACGGTTGCTACGATTCCTTTCGCGTTCAGTTCATTTGCAAAATACCAACCACACGCGACGAGTAATAAGATTGCGAATATCTTGATCACCATTAAGAAGGTCTGTAGTTTTCCTCCCGCGCGCACTCCTAAACAATTAATTAGGGTGAGAAAGACTAGTGCTACGGCGGCAATTGCTCCATCGCTAAACGTTACCCTCGACAACTCGCGAAAATAACGGGCAAAGGTCACGGCCACGGCTGCCATGCCGCCCGTTTGGATCACTAACAAGAGTCCCCAGCCATACAAGAATGCGGCGAGCGGATGAAATGCTTCGCGCAGATATGCGTACTGGCCGCCAACTTCGGGGCGCATGGTCGCGAGTTCGGCCCAGATAAAACCGCCAAGAAGCGCGATCACGCCGCCGATGGTCCATGCGAGCATGACCATAAACCAGGTTCTTAGGGGTCGGGCGGCGACCGCCGGGTTCATAAAGATTCCAGATCCGATGATTCCACCCATCACCAGCATCGTCGCGTCGAATAAACCAAGCCGGCGAGCAAGGGCGGGTTCGTTGTTGTTCTGAGCGTTTGCCAAAGCGATTGTGTGAACAGCTTGTTAGTCAGTTGTGCTTCGCGACGGAGACCTCGAAACGGCTTTCTCATTACGAGCCGCCGCACTTCTACACGTTCCTGCGAATCAATACCAGGGCGACAAACTTCTGGTATAAATGTCGCCGTCTTAAACACTGACTCGACCGAAGCCCCAGCTCTTCAATCCATTATGGATCTCAAAAACCACCATCATCCGCTTGGCGCGGTCGATTTCTGGTCGTGGCTCTTTCCCGTCACCTACCTCATTCATATCGCCGAAGAGTATTGGGGTGGCGAAGGATATCCGGCCTACCTTCTACGCGTGCGCGGAGTGCACTTAACGGCTGGACGATTTTGGCTTGCGCAAACAATCGGCACGTTAATGATGGCGCTGGGAATCTATCTCGCGCGGCGGTTTAATTTTGCACCGATGATGGCCGTGATTATGGCTGCGACGGTGCTGGGAAATGCATTGACGCACGCGCTGACCAGCATCAGCAATGGCGGCTATGGACCAGGTTTGATTTCCGCACTATTCATTTGGATGCCGTTGGGTATTTGGTGTTTGATTCTTTTCCGCAACGATATCAGCAAGCAGCGTTACTGGCTTTCGCTGGCGATCGGCGCCGGTGTCAATATCGCGGTCTATGTAATTGCGATGCGCGGCGCGCGTCTATGATTCAATCCGCAGATTACGCAGATTACACCGGTTGGCTTAGGCGGTTAGCCGAACGCAATTGGTCATCTCTGAAATCTGCGTAATCTGTGGATCAATAAGAAAGCCGGAGCTTTTACAGCTCCGGCTTCCGGCTTAGACCAAGGACAAGCTAAAGCTTATCGGACAAAATTCAATGTTACCGGCAATTAGAAACTGCCGCTGGCGCCCTTGAATCCATGGCGCGCCTGTTTTGCCGCCCAGGTCAGCACTCGCATAGTGTCATAGCAGTAGCCGAGAATGTAATTGCACGTTGACAGGCAATGCTTGGTGCAGTCCTGCTTCATCTCGTCCAATTGGTTCACATCAAACTTGTGATTGCCGACCACGCCCCAGTCGTGTGTGGCTGAGTACAGTGGGAAACAAGGCGCCAAGGTTCCATCCGTTCGGATGATCAATGAATTCTGTCCCGCGCGACACTGCCAGGGTGGAACCTTTCCGCGCATCAAGAGCTTCATGTCTTCCATGTGCTGGACCGGATTCACCATTTTGTAACCTTCGTTAATGCGCTTGTCATTCAGATAGTCGAGCAGCGCATCCACCTTCGGCCAATCGTCCGGCGTCAGGTACGTTTGGTTTTCGCTGAGGTGTTTGAAGTGATCCTGTTCGGTCATCGGCGTCTCGTTGATGTGATAGTCCGTCGCGATGCCGTGCGCGCGAGCAATTTCCGTCAGCTCCTTCACATCGTCCATGTTGTTATGGCAGATGTTGATATTAAACATGACTGTGTAGCCATAGTACCGCTGCCGCTTTACCAGGTATTCAAAATAAGGCTTGATTGGTTCAAACGCCTTCGGGAGCGATTTTCTTTCCTTGACTGAATCGACCGCGAGGTTAACCGTCGCCACTCCCGCATCACCCAACCGATCGATAACATCTGGCTTCATCAACCTGCCGTTGGTTGGTAGATAAACGAAGATGTCCTTTTTCGCACTGTAGTAGACAATCTTGTGAATGAACTTTGGCCGCAGTAGTGGCTCGCCGCCCATCAGCGCGAGCACTCGCGAACCGATTGAGTGCAACCAGTCGATCGAACGCTTCGCGACATCTTCAGTCATGCCCTTTACTGCGTTGTTGTAGGACCAGCAGTAGTGACAATCGAGATTGCATTTCCACTCGGTAAAGAGATAGGGAATGATCGGCCGCAAGTCACCGCTATGCCAGCGCGATTTGAAGTAAGGCGAGCCCCAGGTCTTCCAGGTGCGAATCGCGTTCAGCTTTTGATACTGGCGCTGTGTCATCTCCACCGGATTTGGATGCTGTGGATATACCGGTTCCGGCAAAACATTTTCCGGATTCGGTTCCAGCCGCGGCCGGCTCTCTTGTTTATAAAGTATTTGGTGGAGTTTTTGATCGATGCGAAATGCGGGCGCATCGGTTCCTATCTCCGCCGGAACAGGCGGTGGCGTCTGAAGGTTCTGCTGAATTTCTGCCATGACGTTTCCTCTCTCGGCTTACGCAAGTCCTTGAACAAGGCGTGCGATGACATTGAGTCTGTTGCGACGGTTGAATTTTGTCGGGCGACCGCTTAGTTCCGCGGCGTGGCGAAACTTGAGTGGCGATTGATTGCGAATCGTCGCGAATATTGGCTCATTTCCCCGCCAATTGCAAGCTTTGTAAAAGCGGCAGGTCGCAGTTGCCTGACCAGCGCAATAGCGCTACTCTTGCGGCTTTTGCTGGCCGCCAAATCACTTACAATCATCAGCGCATTGCGCCATTCCCAAGCTTAGGAAGAGTCATTGTCAGCAACAGTTCAATCCACAATTACCGCGCACTTACGCCCGGACTTGTTTAGTCAACGCGGTTTTATCTTCGTCCATAAGAGACTGTTGGTGATTGTACTGTCGCTGCTGGTTGCCGCCGGTTTTGCGTTTCGTCTTGCGCGTTTAAGTGCGGAAGGCCTTAGCGAAGATGAACTGAACAAGCTCGAGGCCGTTGCCGATTACCGGCAGCATGGACTCACGTCAGCAAACGGCGAACATCCGCTGTTGATGAAGGCATTGCAGACGGCAACGATGGTGGCTGCCGATCACTGGAACCAAACCTCGCTTGGCGCGAAAAACACAATCGCTACTGAAACTGCCTTGCGTTTACCAAGTGCATTGTTCGGCGCACTCACCGCAATTCTAATCTACTTGCTGGCGGCGGAATTATTTGGCGCAGAAGTTGGATTGATCGCCGCGGCGCTTTGGACCTTTGATCCGAACGCCATCGGCTTTAATCGCATCGCCAAGGAAGACACGTTTCTTGTCTTCTTTTTTCTACTGGCAAATGTTTTCTGGCTGCGCGGTCAGCGCGTGGCTGAGCAGGATACAGCTGCAAAGCCGGAGAAATACTACTGGGCGGCGGCTGCTGCTTTTGGCGCGATGATGGCGTCAAAATACCTGCCACAGATGCTGACGATCAGCTTTGCGTACTACTGGCTGTTCCAGGCGATTCCGGAAACGAAATGGCGGCTCGGCAAAAAACGCGTGCTGGTGTTTTTCCTGATTATGGGTGTGACCTTCCTACTGGTTAACCCGACCATCCTGATGCCGGCCACGTGGCGGCAAATGGGACTCTTCGCCGGACAAAAGTTGATTGGACATGACGGTTACGAGTTCATGGGCAAGCTTTATTCGCATCGCATGACCGACTGGGTAAAAGGAATTCCCTGGTACTTCTATCACCTGTTGATACTCGTGAAACTACCGTTGCTGACTGTTGGCGGGTTTTTGATCGGGCTGCCGCTGCTGTTTCGCAGAAAGTTAGGCGACGGCCGATATTTTCTGATGCTGTGGCTGTTTCTTTGGATGATGACGTTCAGTTTTGCGGGCGGAAAATTCACAAGGTATTTCACTGGTGTACTCCCCGCTGTGCTGATCACCGCCGCGATCGGAATTCACTTTCTTGGGTATTGGCTGGGCCGATTAATTACGAAGAGTGGATCAAACTCGATTGCAACCTATGCGCGCATAGCGGTCGCTGTCATTGCCGTTGTCGCTTCAGCCCTGGCAGCGTTTTCGATCGCGCCGCATTTTCGCCTTTTTACAAATGCTTTAGGCGGCGGCGTGCAACGCGAAGGTTATTATTTTCCTCACGATGAATTTTACGATGCCAGCGTTCGCGAAGTGGTTGGTGAGATAGCAAAGCGAGCAAAACCAAACGCGCAAGTGGCGAGCGAGGTGCCCGCGGTAGCCCAGTATTACGCCAACAAAGCACAGCGCGCTGATTTGATTTGCGTTTCGTTGTCAGATCCTGAAGTGCTAAAGAAACTGCATGAGGGTGATTTCGTGGTGGATGCCTCAGGCCGCCGTTACTTCAGTAACTACACGTTATTGACTGCGCTTTCGACGACGACTCCGCCTGCCTTCTACACCAACTTGGGGAGCGCAAGATCAGCCGCGGTATACGAGCTGGACAAAGCCTCGCAAGCAATTGTGGTCGAAACCGCTCGGCACCGCGGGCCTCTGGTTTACCGCCTACCGACAAATACCAGACACAACTACCTCTACCCTTAATCCGAAGATTCGGTATTGAGTTGCCGCTGTTGTAGCCAGCGGTGCAAAGACGCTTCACTCTCGCCCGATTTTTTACCGAGTATTAACGCTTGAATGCTTATGTCCTCGTCCAAGTCTGGCCAATGAATGCCTTCCCCGGAACCGATTAAACGAAAATTTGTACGTTCTGCCATCGTCGCGAGCATAAGGCGTGGAAACCAACTAAGCGGAACCGTCAGCGTTCGCCCATCTGCCAAAATTATGGTCAGACTCAGTTCGTCGATAACGACTTCGGTAGCGCTAACGTTGGCCGTTGAAGTACTCATTCCAGCGCCTCAAAAATTTTTCCACGTTTTGTAGAATAACTTGCTCAATTCTTCTAAGTTCAACCGATGGCAATCCACCGCTTTCTTGCAATCTTACAGGTTGAAGCCAGAACTTTGCCAACTTGTCATCCCGCTCGACATGGATGTGGGCCGGTTCTTCTCGGTCACTTGAATAAAAGAAAAATCGATAAGGACCGTGCCGCAAAATGGTTGGCATGACGCGAACCATATGCGAGTCGGCAACAAGAATCCACCGCGGATCCGATGTGGGCAGTTTCCGAAAATTAAAAGGAGTCTTGCTACGGGATTAAATAATCAATTTCGTGGTTCCTTGCCGCTACTTTGCGCCATTACCTCCTAATCTCGACCTCCACCGGTTTCGCATCGTGCGATTCGTAACCTTCGGGCCAATTGGAAATGTTGACCCCGTATGGCCAGTCGGCATCAGGTGTAACTGCAAAACGGATCGTGATTGGCAGACCTCGCATTGCGCGAAGGCGAGTTAAAAACCCGTCGATGCGCCACTCCTGAATCGCGGGTTGACCTTTCGGTTCCACCGCAACCAATCGCGAGCCCAGATTCGCTCCATTCACAAACAGCGTCACGCGGGTTCTTATCCAGTCCGGTTTTGCGTCGATAGGCAGCACCGGTTGAATGTGCGCGCGAACGATCATTTGTCCGACCCGCCGCCGATCAGTGCGCGCCGGTACGACATAGTCGACATGGCCGACGCCGAAACCCCAGATGTATCCCGGGCCACCGCCGATCTTTTCGAACACCTGGCTCGCGGCCATTTGCGGTTTGAAGCGATAAAGCAACGAGCGGTCGTCGCGCACAATGAGCTGCGGCAGGGTGGCCGCATCGCCTGCCTGCCGCGTCCAACCGATTTGTCTAGGTACCAAATGCCGCCATGCTTCCGTCAGCCGATCCGGCGGACTTGC
>DATENN010000230.1:0-8962 GCA_035275045.1 Pyrinomonadaceae bacterium | reverse complement strand
AAAAAGGTGAAGCGATATAAACCGAGGTTTCTGGCGGTGCTTGGTGTTGGCGCTTATCGCGCCGCATGGAACGCCCCGCGAGCCGTAATTGGGCCACAAGAAAATCGAATTGGCGATACTGCGATTTGGGTTTTGCCGAATCCGAGCGGACTCAATGCTCACTACCAGGCAGGACAATTACAAAAACTATTCAGCGACCTCAAAGCTGCCGTCGATCGATACCCGACAATCCGCTAGTGCCTTAATAGTGCTTGGAGCTGGCTGGCGAGATCGGGACTAATAGTTTTTAGCGTTTCGTATTCAGCTCGCGCCGAGGCTTGATCGTTTATTGCTATGAACGTCAGACCGAGATTGAAATGCGCCGAAGCCAATTGCGGGCGCAGCTTGATCACTGCTTTGTACGCTTCGATTGCCTCTGAATAGCGCTTGCCGTTGTAAAGCGTCAATCCAAGATTGAATTGCGCCGCTGCATTCGACGGTTCGATCTCTACAGCTTTCTTTAGCGCATCCGCAGCTTCGCCGTAACGATTAAGTCCGTTGTACGCATTTCCAAGGTTCTTGTAGGCGTGCGACAGCACTTCATTTCGATTTTGTAGTCCCTGCTTGTACGCGCCACCGGTCTGGCCCAACAACGCAATCGCATGCTGGCTCGCCTCAATTGCATCGTCGTAGCGTTCGGCGTGCCCGTAAGCAAATGCAAGATTGTTGTAAATCTCCGCGTTGTCAGGATCGTATTGCAGTGCTTGTTTGAGTGTATCGATTGCTTCGGGAAAACGACGCAACTGGGCCAGCGAATAACCGAGCGGCTGGTAGACTTCGACGTAATCCTTTTTGACTTTCAGGGCCTGTTGGTAAGCGTCGGCCGCTTCCTGAAAGCGGCCCTGGTCAAGATAGACGTTGCCGAGTCCGGCGTGCGCACGCGCGTCGTTGGGATCGTTACGCGCGGCAAGTTTGTAATTGGTTTCGGCTTCCGAGTAACGCGGCGTTGGCGCGCTGCGGGCAGCGTTAGCTTTTGCAATTGTCTGTTCCTGCACGTTCACCACCGGCCGCTTGCCGGGTTTGCGGCCTGAGATCGTGCCACCGCCGGTCGCGCCCGAAGCACCCGACCCCGAATGCACCGGGGGATTATTCGGTTTGCGAAAGATCATTGCCGCGCCGCCGGCAGGCTCACCGGTCAGCGTGCCACCGCCCGCCTGCGCGTACCCGACACTCGTAAACGAAAGCATTGTTGTGGCGAGGAATAAAGTTGTAAGGAGGTGCCGGATCGTCATTCTCTTAAAAACCTCTTCGCAGATTTCACGCGGCGGCGTCGTGCTAATCATAAACCAAGATGGCGTCAGAGGTCAGCGGTCAGAGGTCAGCGGTCAGAGGTGAGAGGTGGTATGGGCGATGGACAAAGATTTTGGTTGCTTGCTTTGAGTTGACTTATGACCTCTGATTTCTGACCTTTGGCCTCTATCCTCTGACCTCTATCCTCCGACGTCTGAACTCTGACCGCTGACCTCTGGGCCCTTAGCCTCACGGCAACGTCTTCAATTGGTCAATGCGATCCATTACGGCATCCGAAAGTATGTCGATTTCCTCGGGGCTGTAGTTTGCTGCGCGAAATGCGTCCTTAATTTGAGCGGAGCTCAGACCCGATAGCAATTCCCCAAGCCAGCGCGCGTTCCCCGCCGGGATGTTTTGAAAAATCTCGCGCATCCTGCCGCCGTAGCGGAAGTTGACGACGCCACTGTCGCGCACGCCTTCGATGAATTTCGCTTTTTCATAATCCTCAGCGTTATTGCGGCTGCGATTGAAGCGCCAGATGACCGGCAGCGTTCCCGTCTTACCAAAAGTCGCTCCCAGATCGCTGATCACATATTGGAGAACATTCCCATTACGCCCTCGAGAAAGCAGAATGACGTTGTTCGAGTCCTTAATGTCCCAATTATTCAACAGCATCATCATTGTCTTAAGGCCGTCGAATGCGCGGGAGCCGGTGAATGGGTTTTCGTCCCACTTCCATTCGTCCAGCCGTTTGACTGATCCGGGTCTCGCCTCAAGGCGAACGTTTTCAAAGGTACCTTTTCCCGGGATACGCAGTCGCGGAACCAGATAGTTAATTTCCGTTACGTAGCCTGCGGCCCATAGCAGTCGCACTGCGGCCGTTTCGGATTGTGCTTCTTTACCAATCTTTGCCACCCATACGCGGCCGGAAGCATCGCGAATGCGATATTTTTTTGAGAAGCCACCCTTCTCCTCCTTGATAAACCTGACGCGACTTACATTGGGCTTCATCGCCGCGCCGCCTGGTCCAAGGTACAAGTCGCGCGTGCCGATGTCCTCGGGCAAGTGCCAAAAAACCGCAGTGCCTCTCGGTACTTTCTCTTTTTTCTTGGCGAGAGCGTTTGCGGGAAGGACCAGGGAAACGGTGAACATCAAAGTAATAACCGCCGTGGCGTGAAAGCGCGCAATAGTTCGCATGCGAAACCTCCGTCGAGGCACCTCCGTGGGTGCGTCATGTGATGGGGAACAGATCGGGGGGAATTTAGGAGAGTCCTGGGAGTGCAGGGTTATGTTATCGCGAACGATTCAGTAGCGCAATCGAGGCATGTATTGTGGTTACCGCGCTGACTCTAATTGCTCTGTGCAGCCTTCTGTGGACTCTGTGCCTTTGTGGTAAAGAAACCTCTAGTAAAGATCACCACCGAGGCACAGAAGACACGGAGAACGGACAGAGGTTCTCAGACGAACATAATGCCTGATGTATCATGGCGCGGATTCTAAACGCCTTAATTATCGTGGACTCTCTCGCCAAACAACTTCGCGCCATCGTGGGTCATGCAAACGTTCGCACTGACGCCGATGAACTCCTGGTGTATGAATGCGACGGATTACCCCAACACAAACACCTTCCTCGAGCTGTAGTGTTTCCCGATTCAACTGAGCAGGTTTCCGCAGTGCTCGAACTGCTGTCGCGCGAAGGCGTACCCTTCACGCCGCGAGGCGCGGGCACCGGTTTGTCCGGCGGCGCACTCGCGATGGACCGCGGTGTAGTGATCGAGTTGGCGCGCATGCGGCGAATTCTGCAAATCGACGCACCCAACCGCATGGCTCTGGTCCAACCCGGCGTGGTCAACCTCGACGTCTCGAGGGCTGTTGCGCATCTTGGTCTCCACTATGTTCCCGACCCGTCCAGCCAGCCCGCCTGCACGATTGGTGGCAACATCGCCGAAAACGCCGGCGGCATTCACTGTTTGAAATACGGCACGACAACCGACCACGTGCTTGCCTTAAAAGTTGTGTTGTCCGACGGAACGGTCATCGAACTCGGCGCCGGCGCGAGGGAAGTCAATGGTTACGATCTGTTAGGTCTGTTTGTTGGCTCGGAAGGGACGTTCGGGATTGCTACTGAAGCAACTCTACGACTGACGCCTATCCCGCAGGCGGTGAGAACTCTGTTAGCGGAATTCGCCGAAGTGAACGATGCAAGCCATGCGGTCTCGGCAATCATCGCCGCCGGTGTTATGCCGGCGGCCCTGGAGATGATGGATCGAGAAATCATTCGCGCGGTGGAAGCGAGCGTTTTCGCTGCCGGATTACCACCCGACGCAGGCGCGGCTTTGTTGATCGAACTTGACGGTGCCGAGGCAGGATTGGATCACGAAGCAGAGCGCGTTACTTCAATCTGCCTCAGTCACGGAGCTCGTGATTGCCGCAGTGCTCGCGATGAGGCGGAACGCAAAAAGTTGTGGGCTGCCCGCAAAGGAGCATTCGGAGCGATCGGACGCATCGCCCCGGATTCAATGATTCAGGATGCGGTGGTACCGCGTTCTCGTCTCCCCGAAGTGCTCGAGGCTGCGTATGCGATTGCCGCCAGGTATCAACTCCGAATTGCAAACGTCTTTCATGCAGGCGACGGCAATCTTCACCCGCTGATTTGTTTTGACTCGCGCATTGCCAACGAAGTTCAGCGCGTCAAGGATGCCGGACGCGAACTGATGCAAGTGTGTGTGAAGGCGGGAGGCAGCATTACCGGAGAGCATGGAGTCGGTTTAGACAAACGCGAACTGTTGCCGCTGATCTTTTCTGAAAAGGACATGGAGATTATGCTGCGAGTTCGAGCGGCATTCGATCCGCTTGGTGTGATGAATCCAGGCAAGATCATTCCAGAGTTGCGCGGCTGCGGCGAAGGGCGAGCGGTGGTGACGACTTCGCCAAATGGAAAAGATAGTCATCCAAGGTTCGTGCCTACTGCGCTCTCACGGGCCACAGTCGCAGTGAGAAACAATTTCGATACGGATCTAGCGCTACAAACATTCAGCGATATCGTCGGCGAAGCCAACATAGAGGGTGATTCCGCGCTCAAGATTTATCCGGCGACTATTGACGAGATGAGTGAGGTGATGAAGATCGCTGCTCGAGAACGGTGGTCGGTTACACCGGCTGGATCGATGTCCTGGCTGAATCCCAATAAAGCAAAAAGCGATTTGATTGTAAGCACGCGCAGACTTAATCGAATCATTGAGCATGAACCTGCCGATCTTGTGGCGATCACCGAAGCCGGGGTCACTCTAAACAATTTCAACAAGTGTCTTGGGCGCTCCGGACAGTGGCTGCCAATCGATCCTCCCGACGATGATAAAGCAACACTTGGGGGTGTTGTCGCCACAGCCTCTACAGGAGCGCATGAATTCGGCTATGGACCAGCGCGGCGGCACGTTATCGGAATGAGAGTAGTAATGGCCGATGGTGCGATAGTTAACACAGGCGGAAGCGTAGTTAAGAATGTTGCTGGTTACGATCTTTGCAAACTGTTCACGGGCAGTTATGGAACCCTCGGCATCATCGCGCAAATCAATTTCAAGCTGCGGCCACGCCCACTGGCGACGGCAACCATATTCGGACCGGGCGAATTAAAAGATCTAGTTTTCAAGGCACGGGAGCTCCTGCGAATTCAACTACAGCCGGTCGCGATGGAGCTATTATCCAGCCGTGCAGCGTCAATCGTGTTGAATCAATCGACCCAGGAGCCAATGTTAATGATCCGCTTCGCGGATTTGCCGGAAGCCGTTGATAGTCAATGCAAAGCCGCCGCGTTGCTGCACCCGAATGCGAATCGCGTCAATGACGACGATCATTTGTGGACGAGTCTCGCAGCGCTTCCGACGAAGTTCCGGGAAAAAATAATCTGGCGCAGTCGATTGTTACCAGAAGTAATGTCTGCGTTCATCACGGACTCGAGCCCATTGTTTGGGGCAGGCTCCATGTGGCACTCAGGTTTGGGTGACGGGCGGCTGAGAGTCATTCACGATAACGACGATGACAGCCTCAATAACGCTCGCGACAAAATTAACAACTTGGGAGGCACGATTGTCGTCGAAAATATGCCGGGCGAAATGATCGATGGAAGCGCAGGGTTGGATTTTCTCAGCAAGAGGATTAAGGCGCAACTTGATCCCTTAAGTTTGCTTCCGCACCTTACGTGCACTGTTTGAAGTTAGTTCATGGTTAACAAAAGCACCACGATGTTTGTTTTCGGACTGGTAATCGCTGTGCTAATTGGATACTAAAAAATTTGTCAACCACTTTTGTTAATTCCTCATTATCCGCGACGCTTGCGGCGGAAGAGGACAAACTGCTCGCCTGCATTCACTGCGGCTTGTGCCTGGAAGCTTGCCCCACGTATGTAATCACCGGCGACGAAAATGATGGACCACGCGGACGGCTCTACCTGATGCGCGCCGTTGGTGAAGGGCGGTTGCCGAAAACCTCGGCAGCGTTTGAACGCCATATCGATCGATGTCTGGGTTGTCGCGCGTGCGAGCAAGTCTGCCCGGCTGGCGTCGAATATGGCCAGTTATTGGAGTCAGCGCGCGCGGAACTTTTCAACCTCGATCGTGACGGCGGCGCGCCGTACAAGCTGCTTCGGTTTGCCTTACAACACATTTGGCTTGATCCGTCTCGTTTAAGATTCATGTTCAGTTTGCTGCGATTTGTGCGGGACAGCAGGCTTGCAAGCGTAATGCGAAAGACAGGAATCGCGGGACTGATTTCGCGCCGCTTCGAATTCGCGCTCGCGCTTCTCGAAAGTTCGCGCGATCAGTTTTTCACAAATCGACACGCTGAAACGAAGACGAAGTCAGATGCAGCACTGAACGTTTCGCTATTTGCGGGTTGCGTTGGAGACGGACTATTTGCGCGCGTCAATCGCGCAACTGCTCGTGTTCTCAAAGCAAATGGTTTCGCCGTGCAATCACCCGCGCAACAGGTGTGTTGTGGCGCGCTCCACGCACATGCAGGTGATCTTGACGGCGCGCGTGAATTGGCAAGAAAGAATATTGAAGCCTTTTCATCGAATGCCGATGTGCCGATCGTAACGAACGCGGGAGGCTGCGGCGCCATGCTGAGTTCGTATGGACATCTTCTCGCCGGAGATCAGTTGTTTGCCGCGCGAGCAAGCGACTTCAGCGCTCGTGTGCGCGACATTAGCCAGCAATTACAAGGCGTCGAAGTCGCCGCTGGCGATAGCGCCACATCTGAACGAATAACGTATGATGCGTCCTGTCATTTGCTTTACGGTCAACATGCCGGCGAAGCGCCGCTTGAAATGACGGCGTCGATTCGCGACCTGAATTTCGTGAAGCTGGAGGGTTCGGAGCGTTGTTGCGGCGGCGCCGGCATATACAATTTGCTTGAGCCGGATTTTTCGCGTCGAGTGCTACATGAGAAACTGATGCATATAAGGGACAGCGGTGCAAAGATTCTGGCGACCGGAAATCCGGGATGCCAGATGCAGATCGGCGCTGGTGCCTTACTCGAAGGCATTGATCTGAAAGTCTGTCATCCGATCGAACTACTCGATGAATCGTATCGTCGATCCGGGCTTTATCATTAACTCGTTGTGATGGATGCCCCCGTACAGAAAAAGCTAGCGGCGGCCGGCGCGTTATTGTTTGCAGTCGGAATGTTGACTGGTCTATGGTCTGCGGCGGCCCTGACAGGCAAAGTGAAAGTCGGAATCCCGCGCCTTGCTTTAATTGCGCATATCAATGCCTTGCTTGGCGGATTGTGGCTGCTAGGTGTTGCCTGGACTTTTAATTTTTTGCGTTACCGCGAGAAGGGAAGGCGCCGGCTCGCCGTGGGCGTTGCGTTACCGGCCTGGGCGAATTGGTTCGTAACACTTATTGCTTCATTCCTCGGCGTAACGGGTTTGGAATACAACGGCGATCGCAACAACAACGTCATTGCATTTCTGCTGCAGGCGCTCGTAGTAGTGCCCACGCTGGTTGCCTGTGCGTTTTGGGTGTGGGGATTCAAAGGTCAAGCGTCGTCAAAAACAATTCATGACTAACGAAAACGGTACTGTAGTTTTACAAAACGTTTCCAAGCGGTTTGGCGATTTCACCGCGGTCAGCGACCTCAGTCTCAACGTTCGCGCTGGTCGGATTTTTGGTTTACTTGGTCCGAACGGCGCCGGCAAAACGACCACCATTCGCATGATCGTAAACATCTTCGCGCCGGACGCGGGTTCGATCGAGCTTTTTGGAAAGCCGCCGTCACCCGAAACCCAGGACCGCATTGGCTATCTGCCGGAAGAACGCGGTCTTTACAAGAAAATGAAGGTCGGCGATCAACTTAAATTTTTTGCGGAACTAAAAAACGTAAACGGGAAGGAAGCGAGCGAGCGCGCCGACCGCTGGTTAGCACGTTTGAAGATAGCGGATTGGAAAAATAAGAAATCGAGCGAGCTTTCCAAGGGCATGCAGCAGAAGGTTCAGTTCATTTCCACGGTGTTGCATGAACCCGAGTTATTGATTCTTGACGAACCGTTCTCCGGATTGGATCCCGTCAACGTGGACCTGTTGAAAGAAATAGTCCTGGAATTGAAACAAGCGGGGAAGACAATAATTTTTTCGACGCATCAGATGGAAGTCGCCGAAAGAGTCTGCGACGACATCTGTCTGATCAATCGTTCGCGCAAAGTTTTGGACGGCAGCATCCGCTCCGTCAAAGCCAGTTTCGGACGCAACGCCGTGGCCCTGAGGCTGGCCGGGGGCGAAGAGGTTCTTGCTGATACCAGTCTTGTCAGCCGCGTCGATCGGCATAGCGACGGAGTTGAAGCGTTACTCTCCGAAAACACAACCGGCCAAGAGTTGCTGAAGCGTTTAGTAGCATCCGGCGCGCGCATTGAAAAGTTTGAAATGATCGAGCCCAGCCTGCACGATATCTTCATTGAAAAGGTCACCGAGACAACATGACAAAATTCCTGGCAGTCATGAAGCGCGAATACCTGCAGCGCGTGCGCACGAAGTTCTTCGTCGTCATGACGATCCTCGGACCATTAATGCTGGTGGTGTTCACGATCGTTCAGGGGCTGTTGTTCAGCTACAAGGCCGGTGGCGACACGCGGCTTGCAATTCTCAATCAAACGGAAAATCTGCAGTTGTACAGCTCGGTGCGCAATGCCCTGGCAACGCCTGCTGATGATGACGAAGATGATGTTGAGCCGAATGTAGCGCAGTCGATGAATGCGAACCGCAACGAGCGGATGAAGAACGCTGGGCGAGCACTCAAGGGCAGTTTTAATGTCGAGGAGGTAAAGCTCGGCGGACGTTCAGTCGAAGAGATTAAGAGGGAACTGAACCAGAGGATCGCGCGCAACGAGCTTGATGGTTACCTCGTGCTTCCGCCGGAGATCCTCAAGAACAGTACCGGTGACATCGAATATTTTGGTCGCAATGCGGCCGACGTGATCACTAAAGAGCAAATTACCGAACGCGTCAATCGCGCCATTCGCAAGGAACGCCTGATCGCGAACGGTGTTCCCGAACAGCAGGTGGAACAAGTCTCGCGGCCCGTGGAAGTCGTCAGTTACCAGGTAAATGAAAAAGGCGAAATCGGAAGGAAAGATTCGGGAACTGGTTTCGCAATGGCTTTCATAATTTCGTTCCTGATCTACCTGACCGTCTTACTTTAT
>DATENN010000229.1:0-14117 GCA_035275045.1 Pyrinomonadaceae bacterium | reverse complement strand
TGGGCGTTGTTTTATTGGTACTGACCTTGTTGTTGTCGTTCACCGGATATCTGCTGCCGGATGATCAGTTAGGTTTCTGGGCCGTGACCGTCGGCACCAACATGGCCCGCGCCACGCCATTGTTCGGACACGAGGGACCATTCGGAGCCCAACTCGGTCTGACTCCGTATAACGACGCTCGTTTTGGATTGCTTGGCGGTTCGATCGTCGACTCGAACGCGCTGTTGCGCTCGTACATTTGGCACTGCATTGGAATTCCGTTGGTGGCGTCGATATTTATGGCGGTGCATTTCTGGCGCATACGTAAAGACGGCGGCATCTCGGGGCCGGCTCCGGTGATGCTGGAATCTGAAATGAAAGCAATTAAGAAGAAGACCTGATCGCTGGATACGTGGCGTTGTAGATGAACTGCGCAATTGGATAAGCTTCGTTTATTACGATTAGATGGCCAGTCGTTTCAAACTAGGTAAAGGTAAGTTGATCACACTTGGCGTGGTCGTCGTGCTGGTGCTGCTCGCTGTCTTCATGGTGGAGGATTGGGGCCAGCTTTGGACCATCTCTTCAGCGCCCGACAACGTGCCAATCGTAGCGATGTTGTTTTTGGTGCCGTTCTTTACCTGGCTCGGAGTGAGGCAATCGCGCGCTAACGATGAGTTAATAGTCGCGCTTGAACAAGATCCTAAACTTGCGAAGACCAGCCATCGAAAGGTGGAACCATGGCGGCCCGGTTGGGCAAAAGAATTACACGTGTGGCCTTACCTCGTGCGTATCGAGTTTCTGGCCGCGGTGATCGTGACGGTGGTTTTGTTTGTGTGGTCGATCACGCTGAATGCGCCGCTCGAGGAGCCCGCGAATCCTAATCTTACGATGAACCCCTCGAAAGCGCCGTGGTATTTCCTTGGGCTGCAGGAGATGCTGGTGTATTTCGATCCGTGGATCGCGGGTGTCGTCATGCCGTCGATCATCATGATCGGTCTTATGGTCTTTCCGTACGTGGATTCGAATCCGCTCGGCAATGGATACTACACCTTCCGGCAGCGCCGTTTCGCAATTGGCATGTTTGGTTGGGGCTTTTTGATGTGGATTCTTTTGATCTTCATCGGCACTTTTATTCGCGGACCGGGTTGGATTTGGTTTTGGCCGGGACAAACCTGGGACCACAACGCGGTGGTGTTCGATAAGAACGTCGACCTGCATGACTGGATTGCAACCAGCAGCATTGGCAAGGCATTGCATCTGGGATTTCTTTCGAGCAATCCCTGGAAATTTATTTTCGGTCTGATCGTTGTCAGCGGATTTTATGTGGTGGGCGCACTGTTCTTTCACTGGCTGATGACCGTTGATTTTAAACGCATCCGGTTGCGCCGTCCCTACCATCGTAATTTGTTTCCGCAGGATGAGTTCGAGAAAAAGCTCCTGGCGCGCACCAGCATCCTTCAGTACCTGACGTTTCAGTTTTTTGCGGTGAGTGTGTTGTTGGCGTTGCCCGTGAAGCTGATCCTGCGTTTAGCGTTGACGATCAAGTATGTCTGGGTAACACCGTGGTTCAATATCTAGTGGCATAGACTTTAGCCTGTGTGACTGGTACCTGACGAAAACTGCGTCACCAGCCGAAACACAGACCAAGGTCTGTGCTACCGAGAACACGCAAGGAGAAGTACTTCGTGGCGGATGGTCCGGAGACTACTGAGTCGCTGGTAAAAAAAGAAACGGACGTGCCGGCGCATGATCCGATCGTAAGTCGCTCGACCAGCGGCATTATGCTGCTGTGTGCGCTGTTGCTGACTTTTTCGCTCGCCTGGTCCTTGTACGATGAAGCGATTGGACAGCGTCCCTGGAAGGGAATACAGCGGGAGTTTGTCAGCCGTTACACCCGTTACCTGAAGAGCATCAAGTCGCAGGCGGGGAAGACGGAAGCTCAGGTAAAAGAAGATCCTGAATACCAGAAGCTTGACGACGAAGCGAAAGCGGCCATCGAAAGTGTCAGCCCGCAAACTAAAGAGATCGATCAGCAGGTTGGACAAATACAAACCAAGCTGGACGCGGTAACAGATCCGTTTCAAAACCAGCGTGGCCGCCTCACCGTCATCAATTACAACATCGAGACGGCGCCTACCAACAAGAAAGACAAATACCGTCGTCAGGCGCAGCAGAAACGGGCCGAGCTCGTCGAAATTGATTTGCCGGCGGCCGATGGTTCAAATCGCACCTCCGCGCAGCGCATGAACTATGAGCAACTCGAAAAGTTCTATAACGATCTGCGCGATGAGAAAGCCAGGCTGCTGGGCCAGAAGGCAGAGTTATTGAAAGGTCCAACCGAGCTCGCAAAGAAGCGCGACGACTATTTGAAGCACCACATGCCCAGTCTGGGCGCGAGTCAGATCGACGGTTTGATTCGCAAGATGGATAAGTTCGATTATTCGATCCTGCCGCACCAGATCAGCGTTAACGAATACAACATCGTCGATCGCTGCGAAGTCTGTCACGTAGGCATTCGCGAACCGCTCGATCTAACCCCGGAGGATTTAGCGCCGGGCGGTCCCGGCAAGAAACCTGACAACCTGTCGCGCGCGTTCGTCAGTCATCCGAACAAAGAGCTGCTGCAAATTCACAACCCGGATCGTTTTGGCTGTTCGAGTTGTCACTGGGGAAATGGCCGCGCCACCACCAGCGAATTGAAGAGCCACGGCCAAAACAAGTTTTGGTTGTGGCCCATGTTTGAGAAGGAAAACACTGAGGCCGGCTGCCAGCAGTGCCACGCGAAAGATCGTGTGACGCAGGGCGCGGACACGCTAAACCTGGGCCGCGATCTGTTCTATCAACGCGGTTGCATGGGCTGTCATCGTTATGAAGGGTTTGATCGCGAAGCAGACAATCTGGCCGCGACACGACAAAGTATTTCTCAGCTTGAAGATCAAATAACCGCGAATCAAAAACAGATTCGGCTTGACGAAAACCCGCCGGAAGGAACCAGCGACGAAGCCGCGCAAAAGATGCTGGCGGAATCGGAAGCTCTAAAAGTCAGCAACAGCATTCTGGCAGCGCGCGTCGATCAGTTGAACTTGCAATCTAAATACCTGATGCAAGATCAAAAGAAGGTTGGGCCGAATCTGAAAGACGTACGCCTTAAACTGCGGAAGGAATGGATTCCGGTATGGCTTTCCGATCCTCAAGCCTTCCGGCCGGGAACGAAGATGCCGACGTTCTGGCGTTTCGCTACCGCCAGCGGCAATGGTCCATCGATGCGAGACAAGGACGGCGAGGATCAGATCAAAGCGATTGCCGCGTATCTCTGGCAGGAAAGCTTCAGCGGTAATTTGCCGCAGCAGCAACGGGGCGACGCGAATCATGGCAAGGAACTTTTCGAATCCCGCGGTTGCCTGGCTTGTCATTCGATTGGCGAAGAAGACAACCGGCTAGGGGGAACGTTTGCGGCTAATCTGCAAAAGGTCGGCGAGAAAGCGAGCTTTGATTACATAGTGCGTTGGATCCATAACCCGCGCGAACGGTACGCCCCGTACTGTCCGAAAGAAAAGCGGGACCTGACTCCCGACGACTACGCGAAACACAACCTGCCTTATGTTTTTGACACTGAGCTGCATTCACGCTGTCCGAATGATGGCGCGGAGCTGCAAGTGCAGAACATGACGGTTATGCCCAATTTCCGGCTCTCGGAAAATGATGCGCGCGACATTGCGACGTACCTGTTTTCGCTCTCCTCGCCGCAGCAATTCGAGGATGCGTCGTTCATGGACAGTCCGGAGTTGAAAGAGAAAGGGCACGCGCTGATTAAGCAATACGGTTGCGCAGGCTGCCATGAGATCAAGGGATTCGAAGATGAGCAGCGTATTGGTAAGGAACTAACGGTTGAAGGCGCCACGCCGATCGAGCGTTTGGATTTTGCTTTACTAACCAAGCGTGCAGAAGAGGGCGTCGATCCGCTCAAACTTCATCCGGAACATAAAGAGAAAGTCTGGTACAACCACAAGGGATTCTTCGAGCACAAGATTACTGAGCCGTCTATCTACGATCAGGGCAAGGAAAAGGATCCGAAAGATCGGTTGCGCATGCCGCGTCCTTACCTGACTCCGGAATGGCGCAACGCATTGACTACATTTCTGCTTGGCAGCGTCGGCTCGGAAGGTGCGAATGTGCCGTCGTCGCTGTTCTACAACCCTGAGGACCAACGGCGACAGGATATTCAGAACGGTTGGTGGGTGATTAAGAAATACAACTGCATGGGCTGTCACCAGGTGCAAGTGGGCCAGCGCTCGGTTGTAATGGATCTGCCGTTCTATCAAACGCCGGAAGGCAAGGACCTGTTGCCGCCACGCTTGACGAGTGAAGGTGCGCGCGTCGATCCGAATTGGCTGTTGCAGTTCCTGCATGATCCATCGATGAGTGGCGAGAAGACGGCGGAACAGAATGCGGCTATTGATAATGCGGCGCGGTCTGCACCGTCACCGGCGGCGTCTCCAACTGGATCGCCCCAGGCTGCAACCTCGCCGGCGCCTGGAACTTCGGGCCATCTCAAACCGCAGCCTGGTTTGGATCGCAACGGCGTTCGTCCTTATCTCAAGTTCCGCATGCCGACATTTAATTTCTCGCCGAATGAACTGCAAACCCTGGTGCGGTTCTTCATGGCGATGTCCGGCCAGCAGCAGCCCTATATTAAGGAACCAATGCAGCCGCTGACCGAGCAGGAGAAACTGGTCGCGCGGCAAATGTTCACCTCCGGCACGCCGTGTTTGAAGTGTCACATCACCGGCGAGCCTGCGCATGATGCGACCGCGATCGCGCCAAACTTCCTGCTGGCGGGCCAGCGTTTGAAACCGGACTGGACATTCCGCTGGTTGCTCGATCCATCACAGATCAGTCCCGGCACGGCAATGCCTACCGGTCTATTCAGGAAAGAAGAGGATCGCTGGGTAATCAATTTACCGAATCCGCCGGCGAGTGCGACCGCCTATCATGATGATCACGCGCGACTGTTGGTGCGATACATGTTCTTAATGACGCCCGACGAGCAGCGCCGCCTGTTGTCGACCGCTCCGGCAGCCAGTGCGCCTGCCCCGGCGGGAACCCCCGCAGCGACAACACAGAACAAAGCGAATCGTCGCGCCAGGGAAACGGCGTTGAGACGGACACGCCACTTGAAACGTGAGCCAGTGGCGTGGAACCAGGCTGCGCGCAGATTTGTAGGACTGGCTGGGCTGTGAGCGTTAATTGAAAGGGTAGCGAGTGTGCGGCCAGGCGTTCGATGTGCGACGGCAGTAGCGCTTAGCGCTCGCGCAAATCAAACGGCAAAGCTGAATTTTACAATGGCTCGCTATCGTAACCTGACTCTAAGCGCGGTTCTGCTTACAGTAGCTTCCCGTGCTAAAGTTAACCGAAAGTTATTCTGATTTGGAGGAACTGATTATGTCTATGAAGCAGACAAAGGTCTGGCTGATTTTGGTAATTGCTCTGTCGCTGCTGGGCCTTGCTTCGGCTTGCAGCAAACCGGCTGAAGAAACATCAAATGAAGGTGGACCAACCAGCACGGGAAAAGCTTACACAGCTAAAGGTGATGAAGGGACCATCACCGGTACTGTCGCTTACAACGGCGCGGCACCTGCTGCCAAGAAAATCGACACTTCGGCTGATCCCGTTTGCGGTCAGAAGAGCCCGAACCTGGCGACTGAAGACAACGTCGTGAACAACGGCAAGCTGGGCTACGCTTTTGTGTATATCAAAGACGGCACCACTGCCGACGGCACCAAGATTGGTGACTACACTTTCACTGCGCCGTCAGACGCGGTGACGTTAGACCAAAATGGATGTCATTACCGGCCACACGTCATCGGGGCAATGGTGAATCAAAAATTGAACATCACCAACAGCGATCCGACGCAACACAATATTCACTTCACACCAAAGAACAATCCGGACTGGAACCAGTCGCAACCGAATGGCGCCGCGCCGCTGACGCACTCCTTCGCGCGTTCTGAAGTTTTGGTGCCGGTGAAGTGCAACCAACATCCATGGATGAAAGCCTACGTCGGCGTTTTGAAACATCCGTTCTTTGCGGTTAGCGCCGAGGACGGCACGTTCACCATCAAAGGTGTGCCGGCAGGCACGTACACGGTCGCGGCCTGGCATGAAGGCGGCGCCACTGGTACGGAGAAAACCATGCAGGTAACCGTTGCTGCGAACGGCAGCGCGAAAGCCGATTTCGCATTCGGCGAAGGCACCAGCGCTTCGAACAAGCCAGGACTCGAGATGATGCCGGCGATCGAAGTTCCGGTCGTGGGCCATCACTGAGGTCATTTCAGATTGCCGGCTTCCGACTGCCGAATGATTCACTAATCGACAGTCGGAGTCGGCGATGATAACTGACGGCTTACTTGGTGATTTCTTTATACGTCGGCAATCGTCATTGGAAATTGGCAATTGAATGAATCGGGGTTTGCATCGCTTCGCGCTGCTTGTGGCTTGCGCGACTTTTTTCTTAATTATCGCGGGCGCGCTGGTAACCAGTCACGATGCAGGGCTGGCAACGAATGACTGGCCGCTTTCAAACGGCCAGGTGTTTCCCAAAATGGTCGGTAACCTTTTTTGGGAGCACGGCCACCGCATGGTGGCGACCACGGTCGGTTTTTTGACAATCATCCTGGCGGTTTTTCTTTGGCTGAAAGAGAAGCGCAGCTGGGTGCGGCGTTTGGGCTTGCTGGCGCTGGCCGCAGTGATTGCTCAAGGCCTGCTCGGCGGTTTGACGGTAAAGCTTAGTCTGCCGCTGGCGGTTTCCGCCGCTCATGCGACGTTGGCCCAGTTGTTTTTTTGCACCACCGTTAGCATTGCGGTTTTTACATCGCGAAGCTGGACGACGCGGCAACCCGTCGTCATGGAACAAGAGGGCGTTCCGGTTAGATATTTGTGCGTTGCAGCCGCTGCGACGATCTTCGTTCAGTTGATAATCGGGGCCACTCTCCGCCATTCGGCAACCTGGGACAAACCGCTGCCGGCGGAGTTGTTAGTGGCGCATATTTGCGGAGCGGTCGCCGTTTCGTTACTGCTCGGCAGCACCGTTTTGATCGTGTTGCGCCGCTATCGAGACCAGCGATTTTTGACGCGCCCGGCAACAATTGCGCTCGTTTTGCTGGTTCTGCAACTGTTTCTTGGTCTTGCTGCTTATCTGGCGCGGGCGGCTTCCCCAAACGATCCGCAACCGCTGAATCCGATGGTCTCAGTTACGGTCGCCCACGTCGCCGGTGGTGCGCTCGTGTTCGCCACCACGATAGTTTTGACATTAAGAACTTTTAGAGTACTGGTCCCACAGACTGTTAGTTTGAGTTCGCAGGCGAATAATTTGCGTTACGGGGTCGAATGAAAGAGTTTGCAATTGAACTCGATGGCGGCGTAACCCAGCTCACAAGATTGAGCGTGCGCGATCGTGTCAGTGCATATCTTGAGCTGACCAAGCCTCGCATTACTTTCCTAATCGTGTTGACCGCGGCTGCCGGGTTTGCGCTCGCTTCTCCGACGCGAATCGACTATCCGGCGATGTTGCGTGCGATGTTTGGTATCGCCTTGTTGTCGTCGGGGATCGCAACCATAAATCAATACATGGAGCGAGATCTCGACGGGCTAATGCGCCGTACTGCGAACCGCCCGTTGCCGTCAGGAAAACTATTGCCGTGGGAAGCGTTGGCGTTCGGCGTTGGTCTGATAGCGCTCGCCGAGATTTACCTCGCTCTGGTCGTCAATCCGATTAGTGCGGTGCTCGGTTTGACTGTTATCGCAGGTTATTTGTTTGGCTATACGCCGCTAAAGACTCGCACTACTCTTTCAACTTTTGTCGGCGCCTTTCCCGGGGCGGTCCCGCCATTGATTGGTTGGACCAGCGCGCGCGGCACCGTTGACATGGACGCGTGGGTACTGTTTGCGATCCTGTTCCTTTGGCAATTTCCACATTTCCTCGCGATCGCATGGATGTACCGCGAGGACTACACCCGCGCCGGCATTCTGATGTTGCCTGTTGTAGAACCGGATGGGCGCGTAACGGCGCAGCAGATCGTGCTTTACACCGCGATGCTGTTGCCGGTCAGCATCCTGCCTACGCTGTTGGGCACCGCCGGCAAGCTATACTTTGCAGGGGCCATAGTGCTGAGTTTGCTTTTCCTTTATTTCAGTTTGCGGTCGGCGTTTTCCAAATCTCGCCAGGCCGCCCGCCAGTTGTTGCTGGCGTCGGTGATCTATCTGCCATTGCTATTTATCTTGATGGTTCTGGACCGATAAAACCTTGAATCGTAAATCGTAAATCGTAAATCGTGAATCGTAAATAGGAAGGTCAAATTAGATTGCGCTATTGAACAAATCTAGTTCTATCCCGTGGCGCGAAGTTTGTCGGACACGATGATCTTTACGACTTACGATTCACGACTTACGATTCACGATTCACGATTCACGATTCACGACTTACGATTCACGACCGAAGGAGTAACCGATGGGACGAGTTCTTGCGGTTATCATCTGGCTCATAACTCTGGGCTCAGTCAGCCTCTTCTTTGTCAGGAAATGGTGGTTTCCCACGGCCATCACATCGCACGCGGCCGCGCTTGATCGCCAGTTCCTATTAACGATTAGCGTTGTCGGCATCGCCTTCGTAGCCGCGCAAGTCGGCCTCGGCTTGATGATTTGGAAGTATCGCGAGCGCCCCACGGCGGATCGCGCTGTCTACACGCATGGCAGTAACCGCTTGGAAGTGATCTGGACCGTCGTTACCGCGATCATCTTCATCGGTCTAGCTGTGATGGGCCAGAGCGTTTGGGCGTCACTCCATTTCAATAAAGCTCCGGCAGGCTCATTTCAAGTCGAAGTTGTCGCGCAACAGTTCCAATGGAATTTTCATTACGCCGGTCATGATGGGGTGTTCGGCCGCACCGATCCGAATTTGATTGATGACTCGTCGCTGAACTTCATCGGCCTTGATGAAACCGATCCGAATGCAAAAGACGACATGACTCACAGCGTGATCGCAGTGCCGGCCGGTAAGCCGGTCGAGCTCATTCTGCGTTCCAAGGATGTGATTCACAATTTCTGGGTGCCGCAACTCAGGTTCAAGCAGGATCTGGTTCCCGGTATGGTAATCCGCGTGCATTTTACAGCGAACCAGCCGGGCAAATATGAACTCGCTTGCGCTGAATTGTGCGGCCAGCTTCACTTCAAGATGAAGAGTTACATGCTGGTTTTGCCTGAGGCCGAGCATCAGCAATTGATGTCGTTGTCTCAGGACGCGTTTCAAAGCCGCATAACTGAATTGCTGGCGAAGTATCCGTTGCCACAGTACTAAAGCAAAAGAAATCTTTCAGCTCATTCGTTAAGTTACGAGGAGATTTTAAAGATGTCAGTTGAATCGCACGAAGAAGTCCATCGCCACCACCCGCCGACGAGCTTCATTCGTAAGTACATCTTCAGTCTGGACCACAAAGTTATTGGTATCCAGTACATCATCCTGGCGCTGGTCGCCGTGATCGTCGGTATGACGATGTCGGTGTTGATGCGCATGAACTTGTCCTGGCCGGGAACGAATTGGCCGATCCTCGGGACATTGTTTCCGGGCGGGGCGCCGGGCGGCGTAATCAATCCTGAGTTTTACCTCTCCCTGGTGACGATGCATGGAACCATGATGGTGTTCTTTGTACTGACGACGGCGCCGCAGGGTGGTTTTGGCAACTACTTTTTGCCAATTCAAATCGGCGCCGAAGACATGGCGTTCCCGTTCCTCAACATGATGTCGTTCTGGGTGACGCTGGTCGGTTTTATAGTACTGCTCTCAGCGATCTTTTTGTCTGGTTCAGCGTCTACAGTCGGACCAATCGGCGGTTGGACCGGCTATGCGCCGCTAAGCGCCTTGGGAGCAATAGCCGGGCCCGGGCAGGGAATGGGCATGAACCTTTGGATCATAAGCATTGCGATCTTTTGTGTGGGTTCATTGCTGGGCGCGCTTAACTTTATTACGACGCTGCTGAACATGCGCACTCGCGGAATGTCCTTGATGCGCATGCCGTTGACCTGTTGGGCGTGGTTCACCACTGCCGTGCTGGCGCTTTTGTCCTTCCCGGTTTTGTTGGGCGGTGGAATTCTATTGTTGCTGGATCGTACCGCCGCAACCAGCTTCTTTATCCCGGGCGGACTTTATGTTAGCGGCGTGCTTGCAGGAACCAACCCGAGCTTTCCGCCGCACACCGGTGGCTCTCCTATTCTTTGGCAGCACTTGTTTTGGTTCTTTGGTCATCCGGAAGTTTACATTGCGATTCTCCCGGGCATGGGCGCGACTTCGCACATTCTTTCGACCTTCGCGCGGAAACCGGTGTTTGGCTATCGCGCGATGGTGTTCGCCATTTTCGCGATTGGCCTGCTGGGGTTCTTCGTCTGGGGACACCACATGTTTATCAGCGGCATGAGTCCTTATTCGGCGATGACGTTTTCCATTCTCACACTTTCTATTGGCGTGCCTTCAGCGGTTAAGACTTTCAACTGGCTGGGCACGTTGTGGGGAGCTCGCATTCGTTTTACGACGCCGATGTTATTTGCGATCGGGTTTGTGTCGCTATTCGTAGCCGGTGGTATCACCGGTTTGGTGCTGGGACAGACTTCGCTGGATTTGCCGATGCATGACACGTATTTCGTGTTGGCCCACTTCCATTTGGTGATGGGCGTTGCCTCGATCTTTGGCATGTTTGCGGCGATGTATTTCTGGTTCCCGAAAATGTTCGGCCGCTTCTTGAATGAAAGGCTTGGCAGGATCCATTTCTGGGTCACGTTCGTCGGCGTCTACTGCATCTTCGTGCCGATGCACACGATGGGTATTGCCGGGATGCCGCGACGTTATTCACAATTCACTGAATACGAATTTCTCAAGAGTCTGCATCCGCTGGTCGTGTTCGTCTCAATCATGGCGATCATTACTGTGCTCACGCAGCTACTGTTTTATTTCAATTTGATCTGGAGCATCTTCAAAGGAAAGAAGGCTCCCGCTAACCCATGGGACGCCACGACGCTGGAATGGACTACGGCGAGTCCGCCGCCGCATGACAATTTTGCGGGCGTCATTCCCGTTGTCCACCATGGTCCATACGAGTTCGCAGTGCCGGGTGCGCCTAACGATTTTGTGATGCAAACCGATCCGGAATTAGCGGAGACAGGTGAAAGGGTGGGGGGAAATGGCCACAACGGTCACCGGCACTAAGCCATTTCCAAAAGCGGGCTTCGGCGGTACCAGCGGCAAAGGCTCGAATGGTAACGGCGGTCCGAACGGAAATGGACATCGACAGAATTTTGTTGACCGTAAGTCTGCTGCCGATCGCTATCGCATTGGCATGTGGGTGGCGCTGGCTGCCATCCTGATGATGTTTACCGCGCTCAGCAGCGCTTACATTGTGCGCGCGGCGTCTTCTGATGACTGGCAGCCGCTGCACATGCCGCGGGTGTTGTGGCTCAGTACGGCACTAATAGTTATCAGCAGTTTCGTGCTTGAGTATGCGCGACGCTTGCTAAAAGCAGGACGTGCCAACGCGCACCAACAATTCTTGTCGGTGACCGTAGCGTTGGGGTTTGGTTTCCTCGTTTCGCAGTTGTTCGCATGGCGGCAGTTGGCTAAACAGGGAATTTACATTGCGACTAACCCGCACAGCTCTTTTTTCTATTTGCTCACGGCAACGCACGGCTTGCATTTGATGGGGGGTCTTGCCGGCCTGTTATTTTTGACGTCGCGTTCGCGCTTGAAAAGGAAATCAGAAGACGACGTTATCAAGGGCCAGGCGCAAACCGATGCGGTGACGCTTTACTGGCATTTCATGGATGTTCTGTGGCTTTACCTGTTCTTTTTGCTGTTCGTTTGGAGATAGTGGCACAGACTTCAGGCTGTGTTGCGGTTCCGCGATTAACTACATGCCAACTTAAAAACGCACAGATTGAAGTCTGTGCTACTTCGGAGGTGACAGGTGAGTAGTGACGCACGTGCAGTACATTTTCCCGCAGCCGATTGGGGCGGCGGCGTACACCCATACCGGGTTGGACATCGCAAGCTCGGGATGTGGTTATTTATCGTTTCAGACTCGCTGACGTTTTCAGCGCTGCTCATTGGCTACAGCTATCTGCGCGCCTCGAACGTTTGGCCCACGCCATTTCCATTTTACCCGAGCATTGTCTTTTCATCGGTAATGACGTTCTGCCTGCTCTCGTCCAGCTTGACGATGGTGTTCGGCGTATCCGCGTCCAGTCGCGGTAACAAAAACGCGGCCCGCAAATGGATCCTGGCCACAATATTTTTTGGCCTCGCGTTTATTGTGCTTCACTTGATCGAGTGGAACCATTTGATTAGTGAAGGGCTGAGACCTTTTAGTTTGCCCGCGCACTGGGTTTCAACTTTCACTACGACAGACGGCAAACTGCCCTCGCCGTTGTTCGGCGCGACGTTTTTCACGATCACCGGATTGCACATGTTTCACGTTGCCACCGGCGCAATTTATCTGGCCGTTGTTGCTTTGCGCGTGAAGAAATTGAAGCACGAAGACATCGAAATCAGCGGTTTGTACTGGCACTTCGTCGACCTTGTCTGGATGTTTGTATTCCCCCTTATTTACATTCTTTCGGTCGATGTTGGCGGTCACCTGGCGAAGTAAATAGTGGCACAGACTTTAGTTTGTGCCGGGCTCAATCAAAGTACCGGCAATCACTTGAGCAAAAAGGCGGAGGAACTGGCATGAGCGCACACGTTGAAGAGGAGCATTTCGCCGGCAGTAACAAGCTGTTCACCTCAATCTGGGTCTGGCTGGTGCTCTTGACGCTGGTCGAGATTTTTTTGGCGTACCGGCCGATGCCGATCCACTTCATGTTGACGATCCTGCTTGGACTGTCAATCATCAAGGCGGCATTGATCGTCGCTTACTTCATGCATTTGAAGTTTGAACGGCTTAGCCTGATTCTTACAATTGTGCCCATGCTCGTAGTTTGTATTTGCCTGTTATTTGTTTTCTTCCCTGACAGCTTTAGGTCCGCCGGTATGCGTTACGAATTCAAAGAACAGCCGCCGGCAGTAGAGGAGCATTAATGGGCGCGCCTTCAAAAAAATTCTTTAGTCTGGCGGTCGCAGCGGTTGCGTTGTTATTAATCTTCAGCGCGCCTGGTGCTGCGCAGTGTTCTATGTGTCGCGCGGCGCTTGCGGGCTCCAACAACGCACTGTTCATCAGGAATTTTAATGTTGGTGTGTTAGTGTTACTGCTGCCACCCGTTTCAATCTTCTGTTCCATCTTTGTGGTGCTCAAGCGGTCGCGTCGCAAGGATGAACAAGCTGAGGCCGATTCTCTCGAGTCGAAGTCAGAAACTGATGCCTGAAGAAACTCTCGCGCGTATTGACGTTGAAAAGCGAACTACCCGCGGGCGTGTCTGCCCGCAGTGCGGCGGAAAAATTATCCCTTCGGATCGCGCCGTATACCAGAGCCCGGCTTCGCCTGGCGATGTTTTCCCCATCTGGCAGTGCGAGCGCTGCGGCTACGAAGAGATGTCACAGAAACCGAAACCAGCGGGTAAGAAGCATTGAGTATGCCGTCGCTTACGGCCATACTTTGAGGGTTGTCGGACCACCAATGTTATGAAAGAAGTTCGACTGCTAAATTTAATTTGTATTATCGCTGCGATTGTTTTTCTCGCGTTGGCCGTTTTGAATGCGCTTTTTTCCGGCGATTTCCTCACTACCGATAATCTATTCGTTACCACCGTTTGCCTGGTGATGGCGCTGATGTTCGCCGCAAATCCGCTGCTTTACCTGAAATCTGAAGGCAAGCTTCCCATTCCATTCATGAAGCGCCACGCGCTAACGGCCAGTCCGGCCGGACAGCAGTCGCCGCCTTTGCTGGACGCGCGTGGTCGCGCCGTCCCACCTGATGTAAGATCCATGGTCTCTCGAATGAATCAGAAACAACCTTAAGGTGTTCGCCCGCGCGGTAAATTATCAACACCATTCGGCTTGCCTATGAGTTAGCAGGGTGTAGTTCTGTTGGAGGATAAGCTTTGGACGAGCTGTCGATCTCAGTACTTCGGAGTTTTAAGCGCTGGAATAAGGAGAAGCTGGATCT
>DATENN010000228.1:0-4056 GCA_035275045.1 Pyrinomonadaceae bacterium | reverse complement strand
GTTCAAACATGGACCACGCGTTTGCGACGCCTCCGCCCAACACAAAAGTCTCAGGATTCAAAATGTCTGCCAGGTTAGCGATCGCGATTCCGAGATACTTGCCTACTGTTTCAAAGATTTCAATCGCGAGCTTGTCATCTTTCACCGCCGCTTCAAAAACACTTCGCGCCGTCAATTCTCCCGGCGGCAAATCGAACCGCGAGCCGGTTGGTAATCCCAACCGCGCCATGCGTGTGATGCCGGTCGCTGAAGTAAACAGTTCCAGGCATCCGGTGTTGCCACAATCGCATTTTATTTCGCTGCCCGGTTCAACAGTTGTGTGCCCAACCTCACCCGCAGCGCCTTGCGCGCCGCGCCATAGTTCGCCATTGATAATGATTCCCCCACCAATGCCGGTGCCTAACGTCAAGCAAACCAGGCTGTCACAACCTTTCGCTGCGCCGAGCCATTGTTCGCCAACACCGGCGGCATTCGCGTCGTTCTCCAAAATCACATCGACACCGAGAGACGATTCCAGAACTTCCTTCAATTCATAATTATTCAGACAAGGCAGATGCGGCGCCTTGATAATTTTTTGGCCCGTTGGATCGACCGAGCCCGGCACAACGACTGCGGCTTTCGCGAAAAGAGCGTCTCCGGCGCACTGGTGGATTGCATTGAGCAGCGCATCGACTACTACTTTCGGATCCTCGGCATTCGCAGGAGTTGTCGTTCGTGCGCGAGAGATTATGCGGCCGTCGCCATTGATCCGCGCGGCCCGAAGATTCGTGCCTCCAAGATCAACGGCGATGACGGAATTTGCGTTCATGATGAATTGGTCTAATCAATGCGACCGTCGCGCCGGGCAATTTCATTCAACATTCGGGACAACTCGGAAGTTAACATCTCTCGGCGAGCGCGCCACTTCCAATTGCCTTCTGCAACGCTTGGCACATTCATGCGCGCTTCTGAACCTAAACCAAGTGCATCCTGCAGCGGTACGATAACGGTGTCAGCAATCGAGGAGGAAACGGCGTCGATGAAATCCCAGTTGATCCGCGATCCATCACTGCCGAGGTAACGTAAACACTCTTCTTTCTCAATAGCCGGAGCCCGCCTGAACCAACCCACGGTCGTATCGCTGTCATGCGTTGCAGTAAAAGCTACCGTATGTTCCTCGTAGTTGTGCGGCAAGTGCAGATTGTGATCGTCCGAGTTAAATGCGAATTGCAACACGCGCATGCCGGGAAAATTAAGGTCGGCGCGAAGCCGCTCAATTTCAGGGGTAATCAACCCGAGGTCTTCCGCAATCACCGGCAGCTCACCCAGTTGCCGTTCGAGCTCTGAAAACAGCTCGCGGCCCGGTGTTTCAACCCACTCTCCATGTTCGGCTGTTGAATTGGTTGCCGGCACTTCCCAACAAGCAGCGAAACCGCGGAAGTGATCGATGCGGACAATATCAAACATATGCATCATGAGTCGCATGCGTTGAACCCACCACGCAAAATGCTCCGAACGCATTCGGTTCCAATCGTAAAGCGGATTGCCCCATAACTGCCCCGTCTCGCTGAAGTAGTCAGGCGGCACGCCAGCCACCACAGTCGGTCGGCCGCGCTGGTCCAATTTGAAGAGTTCGCGCCTGGTCCAAACATCCGCAGAGTCGTGGGCCACAAAGATGGGTAAATCGCCTGCGATGCGGATTCCCTTCTCCGATGCATATTGCTTTAGCGCGAACCACTGTCTGAAGAAGAGAAATTGATAGAACTTTTGCGCTTCAATTTCTTTTCTCAGGGCGGCCGCTTTGGGAATTGTCGCAACTGCATCGCGATCACGCAGTCCGCTTTCCCAATCGATCCAGGCCAGGCCGCCAGTCGCTTCCTTGATTGCGCGAAATAGGCAGTAGTCATCAAGCCACGGTTCATGTTGCGAACAGAATTGCTCAAATTCGCGTAGCAGTCCTGGTTCCGGCTGCTTTGAAAAGCGCTTGTAACTGTGCCGCAAGAGCTCCTGTTTCCACTTTCGAACAGCGCCGTAATCGACTTCGCCGGCAGGAAAAGCGGGTACGCTTTCAAGCAGGCTTCGGTCAGCCAGTCCTTCGCGCGACAGGAATTCCGGACTGATCAGCAAAGTATTTCCAGCGAAGGCCGAATCGGACGAATACGGCGAATTGCTCTCGCCTACCGGCGTTAATGGCAAAACCTGCCAGATCTTTTGCCCACTCGCCGCCAAAAAATCGACGAATGAAAACGCAGCTGGTCCAAAGTCGCCGATTCCGTATGGACCAGGCAACGACGTCACATGCAACAGGATTCCGCTTCGCCGTTCAGCCATTTGTAACTAATCAGTTTGCTTAATGGACGTTCAACGATACCATCTCGCGGGTCACACCTTTAGATCAACCACGCCGAGCAGGTGCAGATGAAATATACCGCCATCGTCGCCGGGATCGTCCTGATAGCCGGGATACTTTGGGACGCGTTTGAAACCATGATTCTGCCGCGTCGCGTCACGCGCCGGTTTCGGTTGACGAGCGCTTATTACAATACCGCCTGGACGCCGTGGTCTGCCTTGGCGCGGGCGATGCACAACGCTAAGCGACGAGAAAAATTTCTCGGGCTGTTTGGACCACTGTCCCTCTTAGGATTGCTGGTGCTGTGGGCGCTGGCACTGATACTTGGGTACGCCATCCTCTATTGGGGAATCGGCGAGCAATTGAATGGCTTCCACAGGACGACGTTTGCGGAATATTTTTACTTGAGCGGCGCCACGTTTTTCACGCTTGGTTACGGAGATGTGGTGCCGACACTGCGCTCGGGCCGTTTGCTCAGCGTCGCCGAAGCCGCCAATGGTTTGGGCTTACTCGCTATCGTGATTGGCTATTTGCCAGTCCTCTATCAATCGTTCTCGCGACGCGAGGTGAACATCTCTTTACTCGACGCGCGCGCGGGTTCGCCTTCGAGCGCGACAGAAATGCTGCGCCGTCATGGCGAGAGCGGAAATCTCAGCGAACTTGGAGCGCTGCTGCGCGAGTGGGAACGTTGGTCGGCTGAGTTGCTTGAAAGTCACTTGTCCTATCCGGTCCTTTGTTACTTTCGTTCGCAACACGACAACCAATCCTGGCTTGCGTCCTTAACCACGGTGCTCGACACGTGTTCCCTGGTGATGGTCGGGGTTGAAGGTTTGCCGGCCTGGCAGGCACGACTGACTTTTGCAATGGCGCGCCATGCAGTCGTAGATATCGCGCAAATATTCAGCACTTCACCGGCCGCGCCTCAGGCGTGCGTTACCCGGCTGTATCACGGAGACCTTGAGAGGCTGAAAGAAATCCTTGAGAGCAACGGCGCGCCATTGAAAGAGGATGAGGAGACCGAACTCAGACTGACTGAGCTGCGATTAATGTACGAGCCTTATGTGATAGCTCTCTCAGAACGTTTGTTAATGCCTCTGCCTCCGTGGATTCTCGGCGCTGACGCAATAGACAATTGGAAAACGAGCGCCTGGGGTCGCATTCAATAAACGGTGGCCCCTTATGGACCGTTGCAATCATCGAATTACAGAAACATGATGGAATTGCAACGGTGGTCCAACTTTGCTTATTGGGCTGCAATTCTCAACTGCAACGAAATGTTTTCAAGTGCTGCAAAAAACTTTGCGTTGTTGACACTTAGTCGACTGCTGCATAAAATTCGCTTACCCCCTAAAGGAAAAGTCGAACGAGCGGAGGAGGAGTAGGAGTGAAAACAACTATACGTGTCAATCGCAAGCGACCTGAGTCCATGACCAAACAGATCACGGACCAGCTAACGGGCCTGATTGAATCGGGGGCAATGACCGTCGGCAGTTATCTTCCCAGCGAACGCGAATTGGCGAATTCGCTGAAAGTTGCTCGCAATGTCGTGCGCGGCAGCTACGAAAATTTGATGAAGGCTGGAAAGATCCAAAGCGAGGGTCGCAAAGGCCGCTCGGTTAGGGCGTCCGGAGGCAAACGTCGCGCGACAACCAAAACCAGCAAGAGCTCAAAGGCGCGGAAGAAATAACGTCTGCCTCGCCAACTCCCCCTTTTCCCTCAAAAAATTG
>DATENN010000227.1:0-3540 GCA_035275045.1 Pyrinomonadaceae bacterium | reverse complement strand
TGTGTAGTTGCGGGCGGTGTATTCGCGCTCGCTCTTGCAGAGCTGTCGAAATTTCCACGGCACCCAAGCGCCTATGCAGAATACGCCCATGTCTTGTGTAACGTTGTTCAGCTCTGAAACTAGATCACCACCTACGATCGTGAGGCTTACCCATCTCAAGCCGAGAAAGTCGATGCCGCCGCCTTGAGGAGAAAAGTCGGCCGTCGTGAACGGACCAGTATTGGGCGTAAGCATCACCGGCTCCCTCCGGCGACCGCGCACAGTTCGTCAATCGCGCGGTCGAACTCATCCGTTGTATCGTCTGCGGCCGCGCTGCGCACGAACCGCTTCCAGATGAGGCGACACTCACCCCGCGACGCTTCGTCGCTCGGAAACGTTCCGCCACAAATCTGCTTCACCCTTTCCGGCCACATAAGGGGATACAAGCCCTTTCCCGTGCGCATCTTCTTATCTGCAAGCAACGCAAGCATCACGTTTGCGAGGTCGGGAGACAATTGTTGAAGGAACCTTTGTCGTAGGTCGTCGGCTAGGGCTGGAAACTTCTCCCGCTTGTAACTCTGCGGGTATGAAGTCGGAGCGCAAAAATTCTCGGTTTGGCGCCGCTGCGTAAACATCACGCGCAGGAAGTCGTCCAACAGCTCACTGCCGCTGGTCTCCCACTCAACTTTCGGAGAAATCCGAATTGCTGTTCGCAAAACCGCCATCGTTGCTAGGAAAGTGAAGATTGCTGCTGGCCAGATGTTCGGAGCATTGTGCGGCATCGGAACGAGTTCCTGGAGCTTCGAGAGAAGCTCTTCGGCGTGGCCCTTGGCGCGCATCCAAATCTGTTCGGCCAGTGTTGCAGCTCTCTCTTGTTCTTTCAGGCGACGTGCATCATCGGCGACATTCGGATTGCGTTCGTCAAAGTCGCTTTCGTCTTCCACGCGGCTCCGTGTCTCAGCTCGTTCTTCCGAACGGAGGAGCGTCCGCATAATGTGCTGAAACCACTGCAGCTGCCCCGCGGCCGTTTTCCCGATGCGCTTGTGTAGGTCGTGCGCATCTGGCTTCGGAGGCCAAATAGCTACGGCCAAACCTTCCTCCGGTTTGCGGTGCTCAGATTCATTTTTCGCCGGCTCCTTTAGTGAACCCGTCGTGAAAGCTCCATCGAAGACGCCGCGTGCCAGAGTGAAAACCGCCGAAACGTCAGCCAATTCCGGAGCCCCTTCGGACTCCAGCAACGCAAGAGCACCACGCCAAGCGCTGCGATGAATCGGATCAGAGCGAAGCAGTAGCTGATTTTCGACAAAGCAGGCGCCTCGAACGCATTTGCCATGAGGATTTGTGCCGCTGACCTCGAGCCGAATAGCACGCTTTCTCGGGCGTTCCCAGCCGGCGAATGCCTTCCAAGACAAGTTCACAGAGCCATGTTGCTCGCCAACGAGAACAGGCATCGTTGCAGTCGAGAAATCGCTTCCTGCGGTGACTCGCAGTGTCACGCCTGAGATTGGCAAGTGGAGCCGAGATCTATCGACTACCGTGATGGTCAGCCCGCTTCCATTATCGACTGCGGAAAAGGCCAGGATGTTGTCAGTCGCCGATTCATGGGCGATCTCCACCTGCTTCTTCGGCACTTCTGCATCCGCCGCCGCGAAGTAAGAACCGATCGTCGAACTGGGTAGTGGCCGCAGAAGTCCCGCTTCGATGTTCGGTCCTTCCAACCCTGCAACCGTGCAGTTGGCACTTGTACAAAATAACCATCCATCGCTAGCCCCATCCGCTGCGCCATACAGCTTCAAGTGAGGAAACGCGTTTTGCTTTGTCGGGACCGAAAGCCGTGCGGTCGTCGCGACGAATGACAAGTTTTCAAGCTCTGTGATCGGCAGATCAATACCGCCATCTGAGTGTACCGCTGGAAACAAGCGAACAGCGCAGTCTCGGAAGCGGTTCGCCAGCCGACTGAGACCGGCCACGCTGGCTCCGAAAAAAGGAGCTGCCACGAAGATGTCTGAACCTGGTCGCGCAGCAGGCAATTGGTCAACGATTGGCCCCTCAAACGAATGAAGAAAACGCGGCCAGCCAACCGGTGTTTCTTCGGACACTGGAAGCGCACCGAGGGCGTCGTCGATTTCCTCGATTGTTTCAATCCAGAGAGCCGCGCTCATCTGGCCTTGCCACATCTTTGCTAGGTTTCTAACGAAAGAACGGACGCTTTCCACAAACTCGGTAGGCACCGGCGAATCATGCGGAATGTGGACCGCGTCGAAGTATTCGGCATTGGTCATGAAGCCGGCCTGCGTAAGATTGCCGCTTCCGACAAGGATTACAGTCTTTGTATCGCCAACAACGATCCAAACCTTTGCGTGGAAGCATCCGGGCAATGGAGCAGGCGCGACCATATAATCTTGACCCGCGCCCTGTAGAGCGGGCGCTTCTTCTAACGCCCGGCCATAGCCAAAGGAATCGGCTACGATAAGGCACGATTTCAACGCACTTCGCTCCAAACACGGAAAAACGATTGATTCGAAAAAAGCGAGACTGAGTGTGTACGTCGTGCCAAGGATGTATTTCGGTTTAGGCACCGCTTTGAATACATCCCCAAGCTTGACCGATTGAATCAAACTGGTTTGTGCTTGCCGCGCGAGTTTCGCCGTCGCCTGGCTTTTCGCTTTCGAAGGCATTCCTAAAGTTTTGTCGCTGAGGTGAACGGCGAGCCAAACAATCTTGATGTCACCGCCGCCAAGCAAACAACAGAGACCAACTTCACCGGCCCGTCGAGTTTATCGCTCGCTGCGCGCCGTAAAGGTATTGCTCGCTTCGCTGCGCTCCACCTTGACTGTGCTCGCTCCGCAAACGGGAGGTCGTTATCGGTTGCGTTCAGGAGCTTATTGCTCGTTCCGAAATAAGAGGACGGCTCAGCGCGTAAACGAGATGTCGCGCAGCGCTTTTGCGATTCGCGCTTTCACTTGTTCCAGCTCTTCCTCGGGCACAGGGTGTCCCTCTGCTTCCTCGATCAAATGATCTAACAGAATTTTGCGACGGCCTCCTTTGCGGCGGGCCGCAAGTGTTTTTCGGGTAAGTTTGCGTTGGAGTTTCGATCGCGGATCAGCCGTTGTCGTGGAGTGCGGGCCGCCCACGAGCAGATCGTAGCGAATGAGCCCGGTGACGTAGGCGGAGAACGAGGGATAGCCGAGTTCCTGCCATCGCACGTCAACGAGCCTCCAGATATCGAATGGAAAGGTGACACGCTCCGGGACTGCGCTGAGCTGCACGGGCAAATCGTGCCGGCTACGGGTCGCGAGATCCTGCAAGTGGTGAATACGCTCGACGAGCTGCACGAGTAGACCCTCGCGTTTCTGTCCCGGGCGGTACCGCGCGACCAATTCGCGGTCCACGGCATCTTGCGCGGCCTGCGTGTCGCGAGCTATCGCAACCGTGATCTCGTGTTTCGCGTCGGAACGCAGATCGTAACAGACCAGCTCCACGGCATACGGGTTGAAAATCGCGTGGCCGAATTCAGCACACCGCAGTTTCACTGCCGGAGCGAGCAGGCCAGGAATGGTG
>DATENN010000226.1:0-9318 GCA_035275045.1 Pyrinomonadaceae bacterium | reverse complement strand
GAATGGGTAAGAAGCGAATCATCGCTGAAACCGGCGCAGGCCAACACGGTGTTGCCGTCGCCACCGTCTGCGCGTTGTTCGGATTTGCATGCGTCGTATACATGGGCAGCGAAGACATGAGGCGACAAGAGCTGAACGTCTTTCGCATGCGACTGTTGGGAGCAGAGGTGAGGGAAGTGACGGCGGGTTCGCGCACCTTGAAGGATGCAATCAACGAAGCCCTGCGAGATTGGGTTAGTACTCCCAACGATACTTATTACCTGCTCGGTAGCGCGCTTGGTCCGCATCCTTATCCGTTGATGGTGCGCGATTTTCAGACCGTGATTGGACGCGAAGCGCGCGCGCAAATCCTCAACACTGAAGGTCGGTTACCGGATGTTTTGATCGCGTGTGTTGGCGGCGGCTCGAATTCTATCGGGCTTTTTCATCCGTTCCTCAATGACCTTCAGGTTCGCATGATCGGCGTGGAAGCAGGCGGAATGAACAAAACATTGGGCCAACATGCGGCCCGCTTTCTGTCAAAAGGCGGTGGACGTCCGGGGGTGTTGCAGGGAACGCTCAGTTATCTACTTCAGGACGAAAAGGGACAGGTGGCAACGACACAATCGATTTCGGCGGGACTCGACTATCCGTCTGTTGGGCCGGAACACGCGGAGTTGCATGATTGGGGGCGCATTGAATACGTGACCGCGTCGGACCTCGAAGCCCTCGCTGCGTTCCAAAAACTGTCCGAGCTGGAAGGCATCATTCCGGCGCTGGAGTCCGCGCATGCCGTTGCGCATGCGATGAAAATCGCACCTCAGCTGAATCACGACAGCGTAGTCATCGTCAATCTTTCTGGCCGTGGCGATAAAGACGTGCAAACGATAGCGGAACGTTCGTCTAAGGAGTTATCTGTTTGAATCGCCTGGAAAGTAAATTTGCGCAGCTCCGGCAAAATCAGCAGCGGGGCTTTATTCCGTTTATAACGGCAGGTGATCCGAACCTAAAGGCCACGCGCAATCTGATACTTGAACTTGCGAACACTGGCGCGACCGCGATCGAGCTGGGCGTGCCATTCAGCGATCCAATGGCGGATGGGCCGATCATCCAGCGGGCGTCTGAGCGTGCACTGCGAAATGACGTGAATATCAGCGCGATCCTGGAGATGGTGGTGGAGGTTAGGAAACTAACCGAAGTGCCGCTGGTGCTTTTTAGTTACTACAATCCTCTGCTGCAGTTTGGAATTGAAAAACTAGCGCGCGAGGCGGCGAGTGCTGGAATCGACGCCGTGCTTATCACGGATTTGCCTCCGGAAGAATCCGAAAAAATTCAAATCATTCTGGCAAGTAAGCAAATCAAGATGATTTATCTGGTTGCTCCAACTACAACGGATGCGCGGCTAAAAAACATCGCGGCGAAAGCGAGCGGTTTCATCTATGCCGTGTCACGAAACGGCGTTACTGGAATTGCCGAACAAGAGAACCTCGAATCGGAAAAACTCGTTCGGCGGGTACGCGACTTTACGGATCTTCCGGTTGCGGTTGGTTTCGGTATTTCTTCGCGCGCCCACGTAGCGAATGTCCTTCGTTATGCGGATGCGGCCATCGTAGGTTCAGCAATCGTTGCGGAAATCGAGCAGCATCGGGACAACGCAGATTTGGTTCAACATGTTGGGCGGTTTGCTCGCGCCTTATTGTCCGACTGAAGATTTCGTATGGAAGACAGGAATCGAAAAGAGACCGACTTGCTGCGAGATCATGCCGACATGCGCATGGTTGCGGCCGATTTGGATCAAGTTGACGCTGAGCGCAATCAACTGGTGCAACTCGATCCCGATCATCCGGGCTTTCGCGACGAGAATTATCGTGCGCGGCGAAACGAAATCGCGCGTTTGGCAATGACGTACAAAACGGACATGCCCATTCCGGATGCGCCCTATACCGCTGAAGAACACAAAGTCTGGCAAACAATCCGTGAGGCGATCGAGCCGCAACATCTGAAGTACGCGTGTAATGAATATCTCCAATGCCTGGCGCGACTCAACTTGCCGCGCGATCGCATTCCCCAGCTCAGAGAAGTATCAAGCAGCATCGAGGCATTGAGTGGTTTCAGACTCGAGCCGGTAGCTGGATTGGTGCAGCCTCGTGTTTTTCTCGAGTCATTGGCCAATGGTGTGTTTCTTTGTACTCAATACATTCGTCATCACTCGACGCCCCTTTACACACCGGAGCCGGACGTGGTCCACGAGCTCCTCGGTCACGCGGTTACGCTGGCAAACGAACAGTTGGCGGAGCTAAACCGCTTAGTTGGGAACGTAGTTAAGCGCACGAAAGAGAGAGATGCGCTCGAAAGACTGGCTCGTGTTTACTGGTATACACTTGAGTTTGGAGTACTAATCGAGCGGCATGACGTCAAAGCTTATGGCACCGGGTTGTTGTCGTCCGCCGGTGAACTGCAAGCGATGCAGGCTGCGGAATTACGCACCTTTGATCTGGAACAAGCAGCGCGGCTGGAGTACGACCCGACACGTTTTCAACCGATATTGTTTTGCGCGGATTCATTTCAGGAGATGTACGAAGGTTTGCGCGAGTATTTGATTAGCTTTTAATTGATCCCGTCCGCTGCATAAAACTCGATATTGGTCAATCGGGCTTTGCTGCGAAAGTCGGCGAAGCTGACGAATGATAACGATCAGACGGAATTTAAAGACCGTACACTGTTGGTCAGCACTGACGTGCCTTGCCAATTGACTTAACCTCTCGATTTGGCTAAATTCTATGACTTCTTAAGGGAAGCCAGTGCCGACAGGCATTTGCAGTTCGTATTTTTGATAGGACGCTCCGGAAGACCTTCGTTATGAATCGAACAACGACTCGATTCTTTAGTTTTTGATTGCCGGCCTCTAATGGCGGGTTGCGGCGAAGGCGCTCCTATCAGATCCGATCGAAGCAGTAAATAGTGAATCGAAATCGTGAATAGAAAGCGCCAAGCCATAGTGGGTTTGGTCGGCGCTTGCCGCGTCTTTTCCGCTGCTTTCCCGAGTTGCGAATTGTACGATCGGCTTTGCCGTTCGATGTGCGGAAGGGCTTGCCCTTCCGTTGCTGCTATTAAAATATTTCGGGGCTCTGCCCCAAAACTGAGGCGCAGCCTTAGAAAAGAGAGAGTATCTTTCGGAAAGGCAAAGCCTTTCCGCACGGATTGCGGCAAAGCCGCCAGAACGGCGTGCGATTTAAGCCGCCAGAACCGTGTGCGATTAAATAGCGAGCTGCGAAGCACGCTATTTACGATTCACTATTTAAGATTTACCAGTTAGAGATGAGCGAGATCAACATACAACTTGGCAATGGGCCGGCGACGCAGATTAATGCGCCCATCACAGTTGCCGAAGCGCTTAAGAAGCTTGACCGCGATGCGGCCAAACAGGCTCTTGCGGCCCGCGTTAATGGGCGCGAAGTCGACCTGGCGTTCACGCTCGACGCGCAAAATGGCGACCCATTGGAGATTCAGCCGGTATTGCCACAGACGCTGGAAGGGCTAGATGTCCTGCGTCACTCGACCGCGCACCTGCTTGCAGCCGCGGTACTTGATCTTTATCCGGGCACCAAATTGGGAATTGGACCAGCGCTGCTCGAGGATCCGCGTTATGGCTTCTTCTACGACGTCATTGCGCCCGAGCCGTTGACCGAAGCCGATCTGCCTGTAATCGAAAAGAAGATGCGGCAGATTGCCAGTCGCAATCTCGCTTATCGGCGCGAGGAAATCCCCAAGGCCAAGGCTTTAGAGCTTTTCAAAGAGCGAGATGAGCCGCTGAAATGCCAATTGATTGATGAAAAAGCGGGCGACGTCGTTAGTGTTTATTACATTGATAATTCGCCGTTCATCGATTTCTGTCTCGGCCCGCACGTGCCGAACACGAACAAGCTAAAAGCATTCAAGTTGCTATCGCTGGCAGGCGCGTACTGGAAGGGCGATGCGACTCAGCCCCAGATGCAGCGCATCTACGGCACCGCGTTCTTCACTCAGGAAGAGTTGGATGCCTGGCTGAAGCAACGCGAAGAGGCAGAGAAGCGCGATCACCGGCGCATCGGCCGTGAGCTAGACTTGTTTTCAATTCAGGAGCAGTACGGTCAGGGCTTGATCTTCTGGCATCCGAAGGGCGGTATCATCCGCCAGCAAATGGAAGATTACCTGCGTCAGGAGTTGATCAAACGAACCTACAGTTTTGTTTACACGCCGCACATCGCCAAGCGCGAGCTGTGGCAGATTAGTGGGCACGATCAGAGTTACGGCGACTCAATGTTTGCCCCGACTACTATCGAAGAAACCGAATATCGTCTCAAGCCGATGAACTGCCCGTTTCATATCGGGATTTACCGGTCGCAACAGCGTTCGTATCGCGATCTGCCGCAGCGATACGCCGAGATGGGCACGGTCTATCGCGCGGAACTTTCAGGAGCGCTTCACGGGTTGATGCGCGCGCGCGGTTTCACTGTTGACGATGCACACTTGTTTTGTACGCCGGACCAAGTCTTAAAAGAAATCGATGATTGCGTCGATTTCGCCACCTCCGTGCTCAAGACGTTTGGTTTTGAAAAGATTAAGTTCGAACTTTCTGTCAGAGGCAGTGACACCTCGAAGCAATGGTTAGGTGATCCGGCGGAGTGGGAAAAAGCGGAAGCTGCGCTCGCCCAGGCGCTGGATGCCCGCGGCGTTGATTACGAACGCATCGACGGCGAAGCAGCGTTCTACGGTCCTAAGATCGACTTTAAGATCGAGGACGCTATCGGCCGTTTGTGGCAACTGGGCACCGTCCAGTGGGACTTCAATCTGCCGGCGCGTTTTCAGTTGGAATACATTGGTGAAGACAACAAGCCGCACCAGCCAGTCATGGTCCATCGGGCCTTATTTGGTTCCATTGAGCGCTTTTTTGGCGTTTTGATTGAACAATATTCCGGCGCGTTTCCGATGTGGCTGGCGCCCGTGCAGGTAGCTGTTTTGCCTATCACAGATCGTATTAACCAGTACGCTGAGAAGATTTCCATTGAACTGCGCGCTGCCGGTTTGCGCGTGGAAACAAATCTCAAGAGCGAGAAGATTGGCGCAAAGATTCGCGATGCGCAGTTGCAAAAGATTCCATTTATGTTGGTGCTGGGCGACCGTGAAATGGAGCAGGGTGTGGTTGCGGTCCGGGAACGAGTTCAAGGCGACATCGGCGTGATGTCGACGGTAGATTTTGTTGAAAAGGCGCGGCAACTTGTCGAAACGCGCGCTTTAACTAATGGCTAGTTTCCAGTTTCGGGTCTTGAGTTTCGAGTTAGTCTATTCGAAACACGAAACTCGAAACCCGAAACTGTTTCTGAGGAGGTGAAGTATAGCTACAGGCTTTCGAGGTCGCGGCCCGCGTCCGGATAACCGGCGCATGCCGATCGCCCGTATTAACGAACGAATTCGCGTGCCTTCGGTGCGTGTGATTGGCGACGAAGGCGAACAGCTCGGCGTAATGGATATTCGAGACGCCATTCGAGCTGCCCGCGAGAAAGGTTTGGATCTGGTCGAAGTAGCAGCCACTGCGGATCCACCCGTTTGCCGGATCATTGACTTTGGCAAGTTTCAATACGAGGCAAAGAAGAAGGCGAACGAGGCCCGTAAGAAACAGGTCACGATCACCGTCAAGGAAGTGAAGTTTCGGCCGGGCACAGACGATCACGACTATAGCTATCGCATGAAGCATGCGCGCGAATGGCTCGAGGAAGGCGATAAGGTCAAGGCTACGATTTGGTTTCGCGGGCGCGAAATGACGCACCGCGAATTAGGAGCGCGCATTCTGGAACGCCTCGAACAGGATTTGTTGGATGTGGGCGAAGTTGAAGCTCGACCACGAATGGAAGGGAACCAGATGTTCATTATTCTCGGCCCAAAGAAACATAAGGGAACGGGCAAGCCGGAACATCCACCTGCGGCCGCCAAACCAGAAGCGCCGCAAGCGTAATGACGTAGCGCAAACTTTAGTTTGCGTGATTAATTTTTAGCGGGCCGCAAACTGAAGTTTGCGCTACAAGGAGTTATCAAATGCCAAAGTTGAAAACACATAAAGGTGCGGCCAAGCGTTTTCGCCTGACCGCGAGCGGAAAAGTGAAACGCGGGCATTCGCACGCACGCCACATCCTGACCAAAAAGACGAACAAGCGAAAACGGCTGTTGGATATCGACGGTCTGGTTTCGCGGTCCGATGAAGGGCGTGTCGCAGCAATGCTTCCGTACGGAAGGGATTAGTTAACGGTGCAATAGGCTCCAGCTGATTTTTTTATTTGGATGGAGCGATAAGTTAAGGCTTATCGGACAAGTAACGACAAACCAGAGTTTGTCGGACATAGGGAGGGCAATTATGCCAAGAGCAAAACGTGGAAATAAGCGTCTCGAAAGACGCAAGAAGATCTTAAAACTGGCGAAAGGTTATCGCGGCACGAAGTCAAAACTTTACCGGTCGGCCAAAGAATCCGTCGAGCGCGGTTTGAATTTCGCGTACACCGGCCGCAAGTTAAAGAAACGCGACTTTCGCAGCCTGTGGATCGTACGGATTGGCGCGGCGGCGCGCTTGAACGGCTTGAACTATTCGCAATTGATGCATGGCTTAAAGCTGGCGCAGATTGAGTTGGACCGAAAGGTTCTCGCGGATTTGGCGGTGAATCAACCCGACGCATTCAAGGAAGTCGCCACGCAGGCGAAGAATGCATTGGAGAACAAGAAGGAAAAGGCGGCCGCGTAAGAGGGTTTTCGTCCCACAGGGACGAAATTTTCATAGTTCTGATCAACCCACATCGCGCAGTCCCGTCAGAACGAAGTTAATTTCGTTCTGACGGGACTGAGAGTTTAATTCGGCATCGTGGGTGCTATAAACATTGCGCAGCTACGTGGCGTTTTCGATCAATTAGACGTTCAATTTCCAATTCCAGGCTAACAATGACTGAGGCTGGACAACCGGAAGATCCCAAAGCTGAAGTGAACGCGGTTCGGGAAGCATTCGAGCAAGAGTTCGAGCGCTTTGTTCGCCTCGCGGACGACTCTGCGCCCGCCGCCAGTCTGGCAGATGCGGAAGCGGAGCATCGGGCGCTCGGGGAACTGCGAACCAAATACCTGGGCAAGAAAAGCGCGTTATCTGCCAGCAAAAAACTGATTGGCAAAATCAGCGCCGAAGAACGATCCGCCTTTGGCCAGTTGGTGCAAACGGTAGAAGCCGACATCAGCGAGCGAATTGCAAAGGTTGAAGACAGACTTGCGGTGCGAATTCAGGCTGCGCGAACTGAACGCGACCGTATCGACGTCACTCTGCCAGGCCGGCGGCCGCATCGCGGTCACATTCATCCCATCACGAGGATGCGCGAACGGGTTGAGGACGTGTTTGTTTCGCTCGGTTATGCGATTGAAGACGACCGTGAAATCGAGACGGATTTCTACAACTTTGACGCGCTGAATATTCCGCAGAACCATCCGGCTCGCGCACCGCAGGATACGTTCTACACGACGGAAGGTTTCGCTTTGCGTTCGCAAACATCCACCGTGCAAATCCACGCGATGCAACGTCGCGGCGCGCCACTGCGCATGATTGCGCCGGGACGAGTTTTTCGCAGAGACACTCCCGATCCTACTCACAACCCGATGTTCTTTCAGGTCGAAGGACTCTGCGTCGATCGCGGTATCAGCATGGCGCACCTGAAGGGCACGGTGACGGAGTTTCTGCGGCGCATGTTTGGCGCCCAAACAGTAACGCGTTTCCGGCCCTCGTATTTTCCATTTACCGAGCCGAGCGCGGAGTTCGACTTTAGTTGTTTCAAATGCGGCGGCAGTGGCTGTCGTATCTGTAAACAATCGGGTTGGATCGAGCTGGGCGGCTCCGGAATGGTCCATCCTAATGTGTTGCGTGCCGTGGGAGTCGATCCCGAGATTTATTCAGGATTCGCTTTTGGTTTGGGCATCGACCGTATGTGCGCGCTGATGTACGAGCTGGACGATATTCGTTTGCTGTTCGAAAACGATGTTAGGTTTTTGGAGCAGTTTGATTAAAAGAATGTCAGTCGTCCGTTGTTCGTGGGCGTGAGCGGCTCCTTGTTTTTTGCAACTGACAACTTACAACTGACAATGGACGACCGCCAAACGGACAATTGACCACGTACGGATATGCTTATCAGTTACAACTGGCTACGCGAGTTGACCGAAACGAAGCTGACCCCGGTTGAGCTGCGTGAACGGCTCACTATGGTTGGACTCGCGATTGACGCAGTTGAGCAAAACGAGGGTGATCCATTGCTCGACGTCGAGGTCCCGTCAAACCGGCCGGATTGTCTTTCTCACATCGGTATTGCGCGAGAAGTCGCAGTCCTCGAGCATTCCATTGTCCAAAGCCCAAGGTCAAAAATCACAAAAACCGAGGGAAAAGCGGCGGATTTTGCCGCAGTGAGCATTGATGACGCTCCCCTTTGCCCGCGCTATACCGCCCGCATCGTCCGCGGCGTGAAGATTGGACCGTCGCCCGACTGGCTCGCTAGGCGTCTGAAAGAAATTGGACAACGACCAATTAACAACGTGGCCGATATCACTAACTACGTGCTTCATGAGATGGGCCAACCGCTGCACGCATTCGATCTCGACAAGTTGAGCGGCAAGAAGATTGTCGTTCGCAAGGCGCAGGCGGGCGAAAAGCTGAAAACGCTTGATGGCGTGATGCGCACGCTGGATCCGGAAATGCTCGTTATTGCGGACGCTGAAAGACCCGTTGCGCTTGCCGGAGTTATGGGTGGTCAGGATTCCGAAATCTCGGAAGCAACAGTTGACGTACTGATCGAAAGCGCCTATTTCGATCCCGATTCCGTGCGGCGCACCGCGCGAAAGCTCGGCATGGACACCGAAGCGTCGCGTCGCTTCGAGCGTGGAGCTGATTGCGAGAACGCAGTCAATGCCCAGTCGCGCTGCGTAGAACTTATCTGCCAAATCGCCGGCGGTATTGCCACTGACGATGTAATCGACGTCTATCCAACACCGCGAACGGCCACTCGGGTGAATTTCCGGCCCGAGAAAGTTGAAGCGCTGACGTCTCTTAAAGTTGAAACAGCAGAAATGGTGCGCATTCTGCATGGCCTCGGATTCGCTTCAAACGGCACCGGCGCTGTTGAAACTTTCGTGGTGCCGAGTTGGCGCGTGGATGTATCCATCGAAGAAGACCTGGTTGAAGAAGTTGCGCGCCATTCCGGCTACGAAAAAATTGGAGCCGCGTTACCACCTTCGAATATGGCGGGGGAGTATCAACCGTCAGAGCTCAAACGCCGCACGTTGCGTCGCGTA
>DATENN010000225.1:0-7101 GCA_035275045.1 Pyrinomonadaceae bacterium | reverse complement strand
ATTGAAGAGGTTCGCGGTGTGCACTGCGCGATTGTCGCGCGACCGGGTGCGCGGCCCGTGCCCTTGCGCGCGGCAATGCTGTTGCCGGACAAGCGCTTGTTACCGTTGATGAATGAACACGGAAAGCTTCATGCCGAAATTGCGCGGCTGGTGGACCAGCGGCGCGAGCAAAGGCGGGGCCGCGAACGATGAAGCTGGGCTTTCCCGAAATGCCGCCGGCCACGTTGTTGACGGCGTTGCATTCTTACAACCTTCTGCCGGCAATAGTTTTCCTGCCGACACGGCGGCGGTGTGATCAAGCTGCGTCCGAAGCTGCCTTTATGCGTCGTGATCCCAATGAACAACGACGCGAACAACGGCGAGATTTTATTCGCAGCCTGGTCGAAAAATATCCTGAGATTCGCGGTCACCGGCACTGGGACACGATCGTGCGCGGTGGCGTCGCCGCGCACCACGCGGGCCACATTCCGGCATGGAAACTCGTGATCGAAAAGATGATGAGTGCGGGTTTGTTGGACGCTATTTTTGCAACTGCAACGGTCGCAGCGGGCGTTGATTTTCCGGCTCGAACTGTAGTGTTGACGGGTGTCGAAGCCCGCACCGGCAACGGCTGGCGCCAACTGAGCGCGTCCGAAATTCAGCAGATGACCGGTCGGGCCGGACGCCGTGGACGCGACAATGTCGGCTTTGTCGTCGCCGCGCCCGGCATTCACCAGGATCCGGCGCGGCTTGCGCTAATGTTATCCGCGTCACCCGATCCGCTTATCAGTCAGTTTCGCGCTACCTACAACACGCTGCTCAATCTGCTTGATGCTTATGGAAACTTTGCGCAAGTGCGCGAGATTGTCGAAAAAAGTTTTGCGCATCTCGAGACCGCGCGACACCTAGGCTTGCTGGAAAAAACGCAACGCGACGCTGAACAACGTATAACCACAAAACTGAAGGATGCCGGTTACGCCGTTTCACTGGATGTGGTCCGCGGGTTTGAGCGTTTGATTAGCGCTCGATCTCAGTTGCAGGATGCGAAGCCGCAAACCCGTGCAGAAGTTTTGCAACGTTGGCTTGCTCAAGTGGTAAAGCCGGGGCGGATCGTTGCGATTGGCCGCAGCGGCAAACGATTGGTCATGGTGACGGAGAATCGCGACGGCAACGTGTACGCGATTCGCGAGGACGGACGGACAGCGAGTTTTCCGCTGCAACGTGTCGGTCGAGTTTATGCGCCCATCTATCGTACGAAAGAAGATATGATCGACGATGCGTTTGAAGAGGTCCGTGCGCGCGGTCCGGAGCTCGTGCTTCATGAACCGCGTCTGCGCGATGCGCGCGATGAAGAGAGTGCGGCTATTGCCTTGCTCGACGATCGGATCGAACAAGTTATTCCAAAAGATCTGGATGATGCTGGCCGCGCGCGGTTTCAGGAAACGCTTTGGGGATTATTGGCGGACGCTGAAGACTTGAATCGCGCGCGCCGTCGCATTGAAGTGATGAAACAGGAAGTGTGGCAGCCGTTCGCAAAAAGAGCGCGCGTACTCTCGTCGCTCGGTTATCTTGACTTTGAAGCCGAGCAGGTTACCGAGCGCGGTCGCTGGCTCGCGGATTTACACATTGATCGGCCGTTGATTGTGGGCGAATCGTTGCAGTCAGGATTATTTTCCTCGCTCAATTTCATACGAATGGCGGCGGTCGTTGCCGCTTTAACCGCGGATGAAGATCGCGACTACGGCGCGTTGGAACTGGAAGATGGGCTGGTCCAAAGCCTGACGCAATTTGAAGAAGTCGGATTTCGCGTTGCGTCAGAAGAGTGGAAGTTTGGCATTGAGCCAACACCGGAGCTGAATTTCTCTGCCGCCGCGACCGTGGCCGCGTGGGCCAGCGGCACTGACTGGACCACCGTTGTACGCGAGACGCGCGCGGAAGAAGGCGATCTATTCCGCATGTTTTCGCGCACCGGCGAAGCACTTTTGCAAATTGCCGGATTGCATAAAGCACACCCCGCCGCGGCCCGCACGGCTGCGGTTGCGGCAGACGCGGTACTACGAGAGCCCGTGCGTTAATCGCAACAGAAGGAGACGCCGATGAAGCACCGAAAAACGTGGAAGGAAAAATTGGCTGACGATAAGGACTTGCCCAGGATTCAACCGATTCCGGCACGGCTCAGCGCGAAGTGGGGCACTGGGAACTTCGTGATTCCCGCGCCGCGTGAAGTCGACGAACTCATGCGCAAAGTCCCGAAAGGCAAACTCACCACAATTAATCACATAAGGACGGTACTCGCCAAAAAGCACCAAACAACAGTTGCCTGTCCGTTGACGACCGGGATATTCGCGTGGCTGGCGGCGAACGCTGCTGAAGAGGATTTGAATGAGAATAAGAAACGCGTGACTCCGTATTGGCGCACCCTGAAAACCGGCGGTTTGCTTAACGAGAAATACCCGGGAGGCGCGGCGGCGCAACGAAAACGCCTTTTAGCTGAAGGACACAAGGTCGCGAAGAAAGGGAAGAACTACTTCGTAACCGAGCTTGAACAATCGCTTTTCGAATTCAATAAATAGGGTCCACCGCGGCCGCGCAACGTCTGATACGTCAACATGCCCAACGTAATCAAAGACCCCTGCGATGAAGCGGTCATGCTCTCCCGCAAGTCGCTCGAACGTTGTTCGAAAAAGCAAGCGCGTTGGATTCTGGCGGCGACGATTCTGGCATCGAGCATGGCCTTCATCGACGGCACTGTTGTTAACGTGGCGTTGCCATCGTTACAACAGAGTCTGCACGCAACAGCCGTCGGCGTACAGTGGGTGGTTGAAGCTTACGCGCTCTTCCTTTCCGCGCTGCTACTGGTTGGCGGTTCGTTAGGCGATCAATTCGGGCGCCGGCGAGTGTTTGTCATTGGCGTTTTAATCTTTGCACTCGCTTCGGCATGGTGCGGGATCGCTCCGAATATCAGTCAATTGATTGTCGCTCGCGCTGTGCAGGGCGTAGGTGCCGCGCTGCTCGTACCGGGAAGTCTGGCGATCATCAGCGCTTCCTTTCCGGAGGAGACACGCGGTAAAGCAATCGGAACCTGGTCAGGATTTTCTGCGATTACAACCGCAATTGGGCCCGTTTTAGGCGGATGGCTGGTCGAACACGTCTCCTGGCGTGCCGTCTTTTATTTGAATCTGCCGATCGCGGCGGCGATTGTTTTCATTACCTTTTTTCGCGTCCCGGAAAGTCGCGATCGCGAAAAGCGAGGTCGCATCGATGTTGCCGGCGCCGCTCTCGCTACCTTCGGCTTGGGAAGCACAGTCTACGGCTTGATTGAATCTTCGGCTGCGGGTTTCGCTGCCTGGCACGTTTGGTTGGCGCTTGTTTGCGGACTGCTTGCGATTGTTCTGTTTGTAATTTGGGAGGATCATGCCAAGTCACCCATGTTGCCGTTAAAGTTATTTCGTTCGCGAAACTTTACCGGCACAAACATCCTCACCTTGCTGCTCTATTTTGCGCTTGGTGGCGCTCTCTTCTTTTTCACGCTCAATTTGATTCAAGTCCAGGGCTTTTCGCCAACCGCTGCAGGCGCGGCGTTGTTGCCCTTTGTGCTACTCATGTTTGCGTTGTCACGCTGGTCCGGTGGATTGATCGCGCGATTTGGACCAAGACTTCCGCTCCTGATTGGTCCTACGATCGCCGCAATTGGTTTCGCGCTGTTCTCATTGCCGGCGGCAGGCGCCCACTATTGGTCCGGGTTCTTTCCGGGTGTAGTCGTGTTAGGTATCGGCATGGCGATCAGCGTTGCGCCGCTAACGACGACTGTTATGAGTTCCGTGCCGCAGGCCCAGGCAGGCGTAGCGTCGGGAATCAACAACGCTGTTTCGCGCGCGGCAGGTTTGTTGGCGGTCGCAGTACTGGGCGTAGTGATGTTGCAGGTGTTTAGTAACAAGCTCGCGCAACATCTCGACGAAACCAAACTCTCCGACACGGCACGTGCCGCGGTTTATGAGCAACGCATAAAGCTTGGCGGACTTGAACTACCTAATTTTCTTTCATCGGAAGAAAAGCGTCAGGTTGATTTTGCAGTGAAACAATCGTTTGTGTCGGCATTCCGCATCAGCATGATCATCGCTGCGTTGACGGCGTTAAGCAGTTCAATCAGCACCTGGTTTTTCGTCAAAAACACGCCCAAAAAGTGAATATTGATCGGTTCAACTTGAACGATCCGGTGTACTGCATTGCAATAAAATGCGGCTTGTTTGAGTACGTCACATCGACTCCATTAAGTCGCAATACATTAGCAACTTCTGCAATCAAATCGTCGTCTTAGACACGGTTTCCATTTCAAGTACGTTGCAAAGTTCTTTGAAATCGATTCCACCATGCGCAGCCGAAGTAAGTCGTAATTAACCCTGATGGTCCTGGACCATCGCTCACATGGAGAATCAAAAATGAAGTTTCCCCAGGCGTTTCCCCGTTCGAGATTTTTGCGTGTTCAGAACCTGCACTTCAGGGCCGCCAAGTTTTTATCGTTTGCCATAATCTCTCTTTTCTTTCTTTCGAACTTCGCGGGCTTTCTCTTTAGTCCAGTCTTTGCGCCATCGGTCAGTGCAATCACTCCGCAGGTAGAAACTATTCCGGAAGACATTCCGTTGTCCGGCGATTGTGATCTCGATTTGATCATTTTTCGCGCAGGTGAAAAGGAAGGCGTCGATCCGCGTTTCATCCACGCTGTAATCAAGCAGGAATCTCGCTATAACCCGAAAGCGGTCTCGCATGTTGGCGCCGAAGGGTTGATGCAGATGATGCCGGCCACTGCGAAGAGATTTGGTTTGAAGGACCCCTTTGATCCAGCTGCGAACGTTGCCGCCGGAACGAAGTATTTGAAGTTTCTTTTGAAGCGGTTTAATGGTGATGTTTCGCTGGCGCTGGCCGGGTACAACGCCGGTGAGGGATCGGTGGACAAGTACAAAGGTGTGCCGCCGTATGGAGAAACTCAGACTTACGTGAAAAAGATCGTCGGCAACTATGGCAAGACCTATCACCCGGTGCTGCCACCAGACGATGCCAAGCTCGCCTTCGGATTAGTTAACGAAGCGAGTGAAAGCAACTCCGCACTTTAATCTTCTTTCGAGGCGCATCAACAAACTTGATGCGCCTTTTTTATTTGATTTCATCCAATCGGGTCTTGGCTTCAACGATATGTGCTTTCAGTCGCTCGAGTTCGTCGAGCGTCAATAAAGCCACGATGCGGTTGCAAACGCCGTTGGTGATTGAAGCGGCCGTGCCGCTGTTTCTCGTTTGCCTGAACACTCTCACCTCCAGGTCGCTTGCCGTTCTATAAAGCGCTTCAAAACCCGCCAGTTTGGTTACCGTCTCGTTTACGCGTGTGACGGCATCCAGGGCTCTCAGCAGACGATCAATTTCATCGTAATCAACGAAGGTACGATTTTCCCGCGGCGTTTCTGATTGTTCGCGCAACACAATGACCAGTCCCAGAGCGCGCTCACCCGCGGGCCGGTTCTCCTTGAACTCCACCGCATCGACTCGAATGTCAGCGCCGCGCACGCTAAAATTCGCGATTTGGGTAAAGCCTTTGACGAGTACTTTTTCATAGGCTGTTTCCAAAGCCTCAAGCTTCGTTCGCGGCTCCAGGTATTCGCAGTCCTGAATTCTTCTGAATTCCGGTCCGGGCCGCTGGCCAAAGGCTGTACCGGCAACTGTAATCACGAAACAGGCAAGGAGCATGGTTCTAATAAGCATGTTTATTTCTCCGTCACACTGCAGACTCGCGACGATCTCTACACTCGCTCAGCGCAAACGAGTTGCATTAGTTGCTCCATTCTAATGAGTGAGGCAGCCGAAAACGAATGAATTTGGGCACAAGAGCCGGGTCGGCTCATCGTGTGGGCGGTTTGCAATCGCGTTTGTGGGAACGAAGCCGTCCGTGCGCACGTACCTTACTAGTGTTAAAATGTCTCTGCCGTCGGGAATCAGAAGCAGTTGGATATCCGAGAGGAGTTTTTTGTGATGGAAGAAACAAGAGAATCAAGCGGCGCGAATGTCGTAAATGAACTTTGCGACGCCATCCGATACGTGGGTGATGTTTCGTACGCCATTTTGCCGAAAGACATCGCGCACAACCTCGCAGACTTGAAAAAATCGTTTTTGCGGAATCTGCGTACCTTGATCGACAAGGACATGGAGTGGGTCGACGCCCGCGTTGCCGGCGGCGACCGGGTGAGAGAGGAATGGAAGCAACGCTGCAACCGCGACAAGGCGGAGGGCGCGACCGAACCTGTCAACTAGGCTCGACAGCTCAATAATTCGAATGGAAGTTCTCCTGGCAGACGAATATGGTTTTTGCTTCGGTGTGGAACGCGCCGTCGAGATGGTTGAAGACGCCGTGGCCGAAGGCGCGCGTCCAATTCGATCGCTTGGGCCATTGATTCACAACGCCCAGGAGATGGAACGCCTGGGCGCGTTGGGAGTTTCAACCATCGACGCTCCCGACGAAGCCGGCGCCGACACGATTGCGGTCATTCGCGCGCATGGTGTCACTCCGCAAGTTCAAAACGATCTGGAAGGGCGCGCTGCAAAAGTAATCGACGCGACCTGCCCGTTTGTCACTCGAGTTCAACACCTCGCCGAGCGCGCCGCCAAAGACGGACGCGATGTAGTTGTTGCCGGTAATCCGGACCACCCGGAAATGATCGGCGTGGTCGGTTACGCGCCCTCTAACACTTATGTCGTGCGGGATGCCACCGAAGTTGCGGCATTGCCAACGTTACGCGCCCCGCTCGTCGTATCGCAGACGACGATCAAGTTAAAAACATTTTTGGAAGTCGCTGAAGCAGTGCGAGCTAAGACTGATGTCGAGCCTCAAGTGGTGAATACCATTTGTTCAGCGACTCGGGATCGCCAGGACGCAGCACGCGCGTTGGCTGGGCAGGTTGATGTTTTCTACGTGATTGGCGGCCGCCATTCTTCTAACAGCGTTAAGTTGTTAGCAGTTTGCGAGGAACAATGCGACAAAAGTTTTTTGATTGAAACGCCCGCCGAGATCAATCCTGAGGATGTGCAACACGCGCAACGAGTGGGTGTAACTGCCGGGGCCTCAACTCCCAATTGGCT
>DATENN010000224.1:0-12638 GCA_035275045.1 Pyrinomonadaceae bacterium | reverse complement strand
TCCCAGTCGCGGCGCTATGTTGTCCGCATCGGTTTGGATTGGACTCGGGAGAAATTGCAAGTCATATCGCAGACCAGAGTTGATAGTTAAGTTAGGTCGAACACGCCATTCATCTTGCCCAAAGAAACCAACATTAGGGTTGGACTGAAATTGCCTCGGAACTCCAAATGCTTGTTGAAAGGTACTGTAGTTGCCGGTCAAGAAGTTGTTGAGCGACGTGAAATTGTAAACACCCTGAAGGGCGCCGGGGAAAACGATGTTCACTCGATTGTAGAGAAAGTCGACGCCGGCCTTTGGCGAGTGCGCGCCGCGCTGCGTTGACACGCTGTCAACCACTTCGAACAGATTGATATCGCGCGCCAGCGGCGACGACGTTGCTGTACCGAAATTTGCGACCCCGGAGATCCCCACCGCTGGGCCAATCGCATCGTTGATGGGCGCATTCAAAATGCTGCGCGTGAATTGAACACGCGCCTCATTAAGCGTACTACTGTTAATTGTCGCAACGTTGCTTACCGCCACTGTTTGGTCTGTATCGTCTAATCCTGAGCCACGACTCACCGCATTCAACCCGCCGACCGCTCGGGAATTGTCCGCCGTAATGTGATAAATGCTATAGCGGCCGCTGAGCTGATTCCTATCATTCAGCTTGTGATCCACTCGCGCGAAGAAGTTAGTCGTGTCAAAGCTCGCCGGAACAAGCCCCGTATTAATTCGTGGCCCCTTATAGCCGACTGCGTTGAGTCGCGTGTTAATAGTTGCTACGGCTGACGGCGCGATCGTTAGCACTGCGGAATAGTTACGCCTCGTTTGCTCGAAGTTGGTAAAAAAGAAACTCCGGTCGTGTTTGATAGGACCGCTGATCGTCGCACCGTACTGTGCCTGAGTAAGCAGATCTTTAGAGTTCGCCAAAGGATTCCTGGCGTCAAAACGCTGGTTGCGCGCGAAGCCATACAGGTCACCGTGCCGGTCGTTAGCCCCCGACTTGGTGACAATATTAATAACTCCACCCGAGGCGCGACCAAACTCAGCAATCCCTCCCGAAGTAATCACCTGGAACTGATTGATCACTTCTTCGCTGTAATACGTGCCGCTTAAGTCTGCCGCGTCGTCGTTAGCCGACATGCCATCGATCACGAAACTGTCATAGAGGTTTCGCTGACCGGCTATAGAGATTCCCTGTCCGGGTACAGCAGATGTTTCCGCAAAGCGTTGGTTGCTGCCCGTGTTGGTCGGCGAAACTGCTGGAATCAGCAACGCGAGATCCAGATAGTTCCGACCGTTAAGCGGCAATTCATTAATCTCGGAGCGACGGATCGTTTCTGTTATCTGAGTGCGCACGGTTTCGATCGCCGGAACATTTGTCACAACGTTAACCTGAGCCGAGACCCCAGCCACCTCAAGCTTCAGAGGAAGATCCAACGCCTGACCGACCGTTACCGTTACTTGTTTCCTCAAGGGACTAAAACCCTGCGCTTCGATTATGAGGTTGTAGCTTCCGACCTGAAGATATGGGAAACGATAACGACCGTCCCCGTCAGTCGTCGCTGCCTGCTTTTGGTTGGTTTCAACGTTTGAAGCGGTGAGGCTCGCGCCGTTCACAGGTGCACCACTGGCGTCCAGGACGCGACCAGTTAGAGTTGCGAACGTAACGGTTTGTTGTGCTCGCGCGGACCAACTACCCAATAAGAATAATGAAAAGATAAGAATTAAGAACCATGCGAAAGGGAGCGGTCCTTGTTGGCTCGTCTGACATTTCATGATGAACTCTTCTGTCCGGCGAACGAACAAGTCGCCGCGCCCTTTGACTTCGGTCAAAGGCTGAGTGTTTTTGAGAGATGCACGAAGACACCACAGCTCTCAACGGCAGCCGCGTTCTAAACGCGGTTCTCTTCCGCTCGACGTCTGTCGGCATCGATGTTTAATGAATCAGGCAGAAGCAGTCGGTGGGCCGCGGGGAACACCGGGACGGGCTAGAAGGTTAGTTCTTTGGGTTGGTCCATATTCGATATTACCAGGCCGCGCAGGCAACGGACCACGTGGACGATGCGCATAAGCCAGCGCCGCCTCCGGGCGCTGACGGTTTGAACGCACAACCCCCGATGCCCAACTGCCACAGTCAGGCAGGCATGGTTTCTCAAGAGCAACTGCCGACTTGCCGGCTTCGTTCGAAGAATTGTTCGCCGTTCCGTGGGAACGAGCCCGATTCATCCCGGAGTCGGCATCCACCGTTACGGTTTCGATAAACGGAATTCGGCTGATGTTTATCTTTAGTCGGGAAAGACCGCACAACTGCTCAGGTGGATCACGCGGGGCTTCCTGATGAATATGAATCTTCGCTGCAGGCGAATTGAGAAAAGCATGGCAAGAGCCGTTCATGCACGACCCTGCGGCGTGTGGGGCTCGACCCGCACAGCAGGCGAGCTGGCACCTTGGACCACTCGCTATAGTGGCCGGCGGAAAGGTAGTCGCGAGAACGCCAAGCAAAAGTATGGCAGCGAGAATCGTTCTTGCCACACAAGTCAGGGTTCTACCCTGGGACTGATGATAATTACCCATTCAATTGCTCGTGAATGCGGAGATTCTGTCACGGCTACTCCCGACGCGCAAATGGCATTAAGCGACAGTCAAAGCGCTCTGCGCGTCGTTCATACCCGAGTCTTTGTCGTGAGTTTATGGTTGGCAGGCGTCGCTCCAGCGGAGGGAAATGTTTGTAACGCGCAACCTAATGAAAATGCGCACTCGCTTGGGAGCGAAACCTGTGCGACTAAAATATTGCGCTCTTCACAGAGCGCTGGGGTTCGCTAAAGCCGCTTGGGTCTATAAACATTCCGCCCCTCCGGGGCGAAGATTCCTGCGCCACTGTTCAAGAGCGGGGGCAGGCCCCCTTCCTGACCTGAGATACTTTCTAGGGGCCTTCCAAATTGAAACCTTGAACTTGAAACTTGCAACCTTCAAGAGCGGCGGCCGGCCCCGTTCCTGAGCCGTGAGATTTTCTAGAGCGTTCCAAAATTGAAACCTTGAACTTGAAACTTCTTTACAAAATAGCCGTCGCCGATGCCATCCGCTTGTATTGCTGCCAGCGATGGTCCACGGATGCTTGTGCCTGCTGCAACAAAACTTTCGCCGTTTCCGGATCGCTCTGTTGCAACATCCGATAGCGCGCTTCGGTATAGATGTACTTCTCGAGGGGAATCTTCGGATCTTTGGAATCAAGCTGAAATGGGTTTTTTCCTTGGTCCGCAAGCTTTGAATCAAAGCGATAAAGCGGCCAATATGCGGAGTCGACCGCGAGTTTTTGCTGGGTCATTCCTTTCGCCATGTCGATACCATGCGCAATGCAGTGGCCATACGAAATTATTAGCGATGGACCAGGATGCGCTTCCGCTTCCAGAAATGCTTTGACGGTGTGAGTGTCGTTAGCCCCCATCGCTACTTGCGCCACGTACACGTTGCCATAACGCATCGCTGTCAAACCAAGATCTTTTTTCGCCGTAGGTTTTCCACCCGCGGCAAACTTTGCCACGGCGCCCATCGGTGTGGCTTTTGACGCCTGACCGCCAGTGTTCGAATAAACTTCCGTATCAAGCACGAGGATATTGACGTCCTGCCCACTGGCGAGCACATGGTCCAACCCGCCGTAGCCGATGTCGTAAGCCCAACCATCGCCGCCGACTATCCATACGCTCTTTTTTACCAGGGCATCTGCGATGTTCAGTAGGTCTCTGGCTTCCAATTCCACTCGGCCCGCCAGTTTCGACTTGAGCTGAGCCACCAATTCACGACGTCTTGCAATTCCCTCCTGCGAACTGTCGTCCATACTTCCCAGTTCGAGCGCCAGCGCATCTCCAACCACGTGACGCATTTTGTCGAGCAACTGTTTTGCGTAAGCCTGCTGATGGTCGACCGCCAATCGCATTCCCAATCCAAACTCAGCGTTATCTTCGAATAAAGAATTGCTCCACGCGGGACCGCGTCCCTCGCGATTGGTGGTGTAAGGCGTAGTCGGCAAATTGCCACCATAGATGCTGGAACAACCGGTCGCATTGGCGATGATGGCGCGATCGCCGAACAGTTGTGTCATCAGCTTGATGTAGGGCGTCTCGCCGCAACCGGAACATGCGCCTGAAAACTCGAACAGTGGCTGTAGCAGTTGCACATTCTTAACTGAGTTGAAACCGACGGAACCGGCGCGCTGAATCTCAGGCAAGCTCAGAAAATAATCCCAGTTGACTCGTTCGCTATCGCGCAACGGAAGCTGCGGTCGCATATTCAAACACTTGCGCGCCGGATCTTTTTTATCTGTCGCAGGACATACTTCAACACACAGCTGGCAACCGGTACAGTCTTCAACAGCTACTTGAATTGTGTAGAGCTGATCGGGAAGTTCGCGCCACTTTGCCGGAATTGATTTGAAACCAGCCGGCGCATTTTGCAAATCATCGGGGCGGCAAACTTTGGCGCGAATGGTCGCGTGCGGGCAAACCAAAACGCATTTGCCGCATTCGATGCACAGGTCGGGTTCCCACACCGGGACTTCCTGCGCGATGTTTCGCTTTTCAAACTGGGCGGTCCCGACTGGATACGTGCCGTCGAGTGGAAACGCACTCACCGGCAAGTTGTCACCGCGCGCCGCCATCAACTCAGCGGTCAGGAAAGGCGTTGACGACGACTGACCGAACGTTTCATTGATCGGACTCGCATATTCCTGAGCCATCGTAGACATCGCTAACTCGTGAAGATGAGCCACGGCGGCATCAACCGCGTTGAAGTTTTGTTGTACGACCGCCTCGCCACGCTTGCCATAACTCTTACGAATCGATTTCTTGATCTTCTCGATTGCCCCATCCGGCGGCAGCACGCCGCTGATTGCGAAGAAGCACGTCTGCATGATCGTGTTGATGCGATGGCCTAGTTGATGTTCTCTCGCCACTGCATACGCGTTGATCGAATAAACCTTTAGTTTCTTCTCGATAATGACCGAGCGCACCGCATCAGGAAGTTGCCGCCAGAGCTCTTCACTTTCGTATGGACTATTAATCAGCAGAGTCGCACCTTCAGCGGCCGCATCCAGCACCGGATAACGACTCAGAAAATCGAATTGGTGGACGGCGATGAAGTTTGCACTTTGAATCAGGTAGGTACTTTTGATGGGCTCAGGTCCAAAGCGCAGGTGAGACACTGTCATGGCGCCCGATTTTTTGGAATCGTAGACGAAATATCCCTGCGCGTAGTTCTCTGTTTCCTCGCCAATGATCTTGATCGAGTTTTTGTTTGCGCTGACGGTGCCATCGGCGCCCAGTCCCCAAAAGATTGCGCGGACCTGTCCGGTTGGCTCCGTGCTGAACTTCGGATCGAACGACAAACTGGTAAACGTAACGTCATCATTAATGCCGATACTGAAATGGTTCTTGGGTTTTTCTTCGGCAAGCTCATCAAAAATTGCCTTCGCCATTGCCGGAGTAAATTCTTTTGAGCCCAATCCATAGCGGCCACCAATGATTCGTGGACTGAGCGCGAAATCTGAAGTGCTGTGCGCCGCTTCTTCAACAAGTGCGGTGAGCACATCCTGGTAGAGCGGCTCGCCGGCGCCGCCGGGTTCCTTCGTGCGATCGAGGACTGCAATCGCTTTGGTCGAACGCGGCAACGCTGCGACAAAATGTTCGATTGAAAACGGCCGGAACAGTCGCACCTTAAGTACGCCGACCTTTTCACCTGCGCGACAAAGGGCGGCGACAGTTTCTTCCACCGCTTCACTGCCGGAACCCATCATCACGATCACTCGTTCGGCATCAGCAGCGCCGGCGTAATCAAATAACCGGTAGTGACGGCCGGTCAATGCGCCGAATCGCCGCATGGTCTTTTCGACTATTGCGGGTGTTCGCTCATAAAGAGCATTTGCGCGTTCACGCGATTGGAAAAACACGTCGGGATTCTGCGCAGTGCCTCTAATTACAGGATGATCAGGCGACAGCGCACGCGCGCGGTGCGCCTGGACCAGTTGCTCGTCCAGCATCGCGCCGATTTCGTCGTCACTCAGCGCTTGAATCTTCGCGACTTCATGCGAGGTGCGAAAACCGTCGAACACGTGCAGAAATGGCACTCGCGACTGAAGGGTTGCCACCTGCGAAATGAGTGCAAAGTCCATAACTTCCTGCACTGAGTTAGCGAACAGCATGGCCCAACCGCACGATCGGGTCGCCATGACGTCGCTGTGATCGCCAAAGATCGAGAGCGCATGCGTTGCGATTGAGCGAGCCGCGATATGAAATACGGTGCTGGTTTGCTCGCCTGCAATCTTGAACATGTTTGGAATCATCAACAGCAGGCCCTGGCTTGAGGTGAAAGTAGTCGTCAGCGCGCCGGTTTGCAGCGCACCGTGCACTGTCCCCGCCGCTCCACCTTCCGATTGCATCTCGCGAACGAGCGGAGTCATGCCCCAGATATTCTTTTCGCGCTTGGCGGCCCACGCGTCCGCTGCTTCACCCATCGCCGATGAAGGCGTGATTGGATAAATCGCGATCACCTCATTTGTTTTGAAGGCGACGTGCGCGGCTGCTTCGTTTCCATCAATCGTTGCGTGCTCGCTCATGATAAATCCCTTCTGAATAAGACGAGCCGCAGGCAGCTTGCGGAAAACTACCTGCGGCTCAGGACACATCGCGATTCGAAATGTGTCCGTTTGGGGCCTTGGATTCAGACGCCGGCGTGGGCAACAGTCGCGCCCGCTTGCTGCCGCGCTTGTTCAATCTCCGCAATTGTTTTGCGCATCCATTCTTTCAAGGTCGATTCCAACTTCAATTGGTTATCCTGGGCTTCCAGGTCTTCGATCGTTTCACCCGCTGCATTCAGTGGAATGTAGTGACACGGTACGGTTTCGCCCTGGTGTGCCTCGTCAACGAAATCAGTTAAGTGGCATTCGTCGCAGGGATGCGTACGGTACGGGTAGCCATAATTGATGCAGGTCAGAGAGTCCTGAAAGGCCGACTTTGGTAACCACGGCGTACGGACTGAGCGTCCATAGCCGCCTTGCTCGATGAATGCCAGTTCTTCTTTGAGCAATTCGAGGATGTCTCGGTCATCTTTGGCCATGGTATGGACCTCCCTTCCTTCCTGACCTGCATTTTCTGAGCAGCAAGCCGCTGCTCCATTCGCTCGAGCTTTGGGTTCCCGATTTAGTGGGTTGGCAACGGTTGTGCCGGAACACCTGTGAGGCAGTTAACAACTATTTTAGAAGTGGACTGTGCTAAGTCTGCGCAAACTTACTCAAACATGCGCGAAAGCCCGCACACTTTTAATGAGAGAACATTTGCGAAGCCGCACAAAATAAAGACGTAAGCGAAGGGCACGAGCGTTGCGAATGTGTGGGCGCGCAACCCGATCTTTAAAAACTTTGAAACAGAGCTGCAAGCGCATTGAAGTCGCATCGGTTCATTCGGCAAAGGAAAGTTTTTTGGTATCAGCGGCGGCGGGAAGCTCTCCGTGCTGAATTGAAAAAACTTGTAGCGATTTAAGCTAAAAAATATTGACAGCGACGGGCGAAAAGTTATTATGAGCGCATTCAAGCTGCTCGCCCCGGGTGGTCTTCGCAACTTCAAGCAGGTCATACAGTCTCTTCTTTTTAAGGTCTGAATTCCGGAATTCGCTTTCATGTAAACAGAACCTCGTCTACATGGTCGGAATGAGAGGCACAGGTGAACTCAAAACACAACCTTAGGACTTTGCTAATCTGTGCGACGACGGCCGTCGGGCTCATGTGGTTTGCGTCCGGCGGCGCCTCGCAATCAATCAAACCCAGCCAGAACAAAACAACAGCTCATACCTCGGAAGATTATGTCGGCAGCGACGTATGCGAGGCTTGCCATGAAGATCAATTCAAGGCGTACGCCCATACTGCTCATGCTGAACTCGGAAAACTTGCGAGCTGGAATAACAAAGTGACCGGATGCGAATCCTGTCACGGCCCGGGTAAGGCTCACGTTGAGGCGGATGGCGACGTGACCAAGATCATTTCGTTTAAGAACAAATCGCCTAAAGAAACATCAGAAACTTGTCTTAGCTGTCACGCAGGAAAAGAAGAGCGTAACAACTTCCGCCGCGGTGAACACTGGCGCAATGACGTTGGCTGTACCGATTGTCACTCGCCACACGGATTCGTTACGGGGCCAAATGTTGCCAGCTCGAATCTTCGCGTCACCACTGCGAATGCCGAGAAGCCGGGCTTTTCAACGATTCGCATGCTGAAGCAAAACGACCCGCAGATCTGCCTGAGCTGTCATAGCGAGGTTAAGCCGCAGTTCAGCATGCCGTTTCATCACAAAGTTCTGGAAGGGGCAATGCGCTGTAGCGATTGCCACAACCCGCATGGCGGTTTTGAGTTAAAGCAAACTCGCCTGGCGACCGGAGCCGACGCAGCCTGCCTGAAGTGTCACGCAGACAAGCAGGGACCGTTCCTGTACGAGCATGCACCAGTCAAGACCGAAGGTTGCAGCGCTTGTCACACGCCACACGGTTCTGCGAATCCGCGCCTGCTGCGATTCAGCGCCGTTGACCAACTTTGTCTAACGTGCCACAGCCTGGCACATGACGTCGGTGCGGTTGAGCCGGCGGGACCACAGCACAATCAGAACGCGCAATACGCCAACTGCACGGCGTGTCACCTGAAGATTCACGGATCAAGATCAAGTCCGGTGTTCTTCCGTTAATTGCTGCGCTCTCTGAAACCTGTTGCGTTTTCGCGCTTCTTCGCCAATAGAGATTACGGATGGATTCCATGAAACAACACTTGTGGACCTTGTTGAGAATTCTGCCGGTTGTTTTAGTGATAGCGGCCGTAGCAAGCGGCCAGTCGAATACGACCAGGAGCACTTCTGATGCAGCCGGCGTCAAAACCACTTCGACCGATACAAAGAAGCCCAGCAACGATACAAAAAAGCCGGCCGATGCCGAGCCCACTTCGCAAACTGTAGGTGAAGATACGGGCGATTACGTGACTACCGGCACGCTGGAAGTCGGTTATCGCGGACTTCGTGTCGATGGCGACGTAAACAAATTCAGAAGCGATCTTAATTACAAGGCCGGCCCGCGCCTTTTCGACTCCAGCTTGTTGATGAAGGCAAAGAACGGCAAAGGCAATCTTTTTGAAACGCTGCTGATCACTTCTACCGGCTGGGGCGCGGATCCTACCGGCAACCTGCGTTTCAATGTTGAGAAACCCAAGTGGTATCGCTTTGAAGGCAGTTACCGCCGCATGAAGTACTTTCGCTACCTCAATAATTTTGTAAATCCAAACTGGCTGTTTACCGGCTTCCCTGTTCCGCCGAATCCGAATACCGGTCTTCACAATTACAATACCAGGACGCAACTGGGTGATTTCGAACTTACAATTCTGCCAAAGAACGAACTGATCCGTTTCACCATCGGTTACTCGCCAGAACGTTACGAGGGTCCGTTCTTTACGACGTATCACCAGGGCGGCAACGAGTTTCAGGCGCTGGTCAATGCGCGTTCCCAGGCAAACGATTTTCGCTTTGGTGCTGATGGAAAGCTGGGGCCGATCGACTGGACTTTTCTACAAGGCTTTCGGCGCTTTCGGGATGATAGCTTCATCGACACCGTTCCCGTGTTTATCAATCCCAATCCCACGAACACTGCCCGCTTCACTACCTTCTCGCGCAACGAGCCGTCGCGAGGACACCTGAACTTTACACGCGCCAGTCTGCACACGCTGATCGAAAAACGGCTGGACATCACCGGACGCATTATCTACAGCAAGTCGACTTCGGATTCAGTGTTCGTCGAGAATTTTACGGGGACGAACTTCAACACCAGGATTACTGGATTACTGGCGCCGCCGAACACGCTGACGTTTGGTTTGATAAATATCGGCAGCAATGTCGAACGTCCGCAATCGATCGGCGACATCGGCGTCACCTATTTGGCGACCGACAAGCTGCGGATCTCGAACACTTTTCGCGTTGAGGACTTTGAAATTAATGGGGCCGGCCTTTACGACGCGGCTTTTGTGCTGACGCGACCACCGGCGTCTACTTCTTCGAGCTTTCCTTCGGGATTTACGGCTAACAACGTGGTCAAGTATCGCAAGTACCTAAACACGCTTGAAGGCGACTATCAGTTCAATCGCAATTATTCGATTCACTTGGGCTATCGCTATGGCACTCGTCATGAAGAGACGCTGCATACCGGCTTTAATTTTGGTTCGCTGCTGCCGGCGGCGCTGGTGCCGGAATCGGAAACCGAGACCAATCATACGCATTCGTTTATTGGCGGCTTCCGGGCGCGGCCGGTTAAGAACTGGACGCTTTACTTCGATGGGGAACACGGCACTGCGGACAACGTATTCACGCGCATCGGCAATTACGATTACACAAACATTCGCGCCAAGAGCCGTTATGCTCCGGACCGGCGTGTAAACTTCAACGTGTCGCTTATCACGCGAAACAACGCTAACCCGTCTGAGATCGCAGGCGAATCAATCTCGGACTTTGGCGCCTCAATTAAATCCCGGACATTTCAAACCTCGATCGATTGGATGGCGCGGCCTGATCTGACTTTTAATATTGGCTACAACTACAACTGGGTCAACAGCGACGCCACCATCGATTACTACTATCAGGTTCCGCCGGCGACGAGCGTGTTCCATCATTTTGGGCATGCGCTCTATTTCATGCGGAACAACTTCTTCTTCGTTGACAGCACCTGGCGGGTGCATCGGCGCGCTACCTTATTTACCTCGTATCGAATCAACCAGGATCGGGGTCAGGGCAATCAACTTTCTGATCCGACTGGCGGAACTCCGATTCCAGGCGGAATCGTAGTAGCCGGATCGCTCAGAAACCCGGCGGTGACTGGCGGCAACCTCGTTACTTCCTATCCGATGAGTTTCCAATCGCCCGAAGCGCGTTTAGCGATTCGCATCAATCGTCACCTGGATTGGAATCTTGGTTATCAGTACTTCAACTACAACGAAAACAATTTTGTGCTGCGAAGTTTTCCACCGGCCAGCACGCGTGCGCAAAATTATCACGCGCATTTGCCTTATATGTCGCTGCGGATTTACGTAGGGCGAAAGGAATAGACGCAACAAAAATTCTTCAATATGACGGGCTCCGGCCGGTTAACGACCGCGGCTGGAGTTCGTTTGTGTGTAACCACTTGAACACGCGGGAGTGAAATCATTTCGCAGCATTTTACATTTCATGCGCGTGTTTGACGTCGTCGTTCAATTCACCTGGAGCACGCACGAGTGATGTCCGACCTTCGCGCGAACAAGAAGAAAAGTACCGGCTTGCCAGAGTCGCCGCCGCGCCGGAACTTCCTTGACATCCTGATCGGCACCAGCGCCCTGGCAACCCTGGGCGCCATCGTCTATCCCATTCTCCGCTTCATGACGCCGCCGCGAATTGTTGAGTCGGCGGAGAACTCTGTCGTCGCGGCAAAGCTCAGCGAAGTGCCGCCGAACTCTGGAAAGATTTTTAAGTTCGGCAACAAGCCCGGCATCGTGGTGCATACCGCCGCCGGAGAGTTCAAAGCCTTCTCCGCTGTCTGCACGCATCTGGAATGCATCGTTCAATATCGCGACGACACGAAACAAATCTGGTGCGCCTGTCACAACGGACAATACAACCTGAGCGGGCAAAATATCGGCGGACCTCCGCCACGGCCTTTAGAAGAATTTAAGGTCAATACCCGCGGTGATGATGTGGTCGTGACTCGAGGATAGTTGCCTCGAACGTCCACCGTTCATTGTTGTTCGCAAATTTCGAAGTGCAGCGCGCAGATCGTGGTGTTGCGCTCACGCAGCGTTAATCATGGCTGAAGTGCGAGACGGCTCGCTCATGTTGTTCCAGCCGCTTCCCGGATGAAAACAGAATGTGTAACAACATGGCTTGACGATCGGCTCTCGATCAGCACTGTCGCTCAGCTCGCCGACAAAAAAGAAGTCCCGGTCCATCGCCATTCGATTTGGTACTACTTTGGCGGCATGACGCTGTTTCTGTTTGTCGTCCAGGTGGTCACCGGAATTCTCTTGCTGTTGTACTACCGCCCGAGTGCCGAAAACGCTTTCGAAAGCGTTCAGTTCATCATCACAGAAGTAAAATTTGGCTGGCTGATTCGCTCCATTCATAGTTGGTCCGCAAATCTGATGATCGCGACGCTGTTCATTCACATGTTCAGTGTTTTTTTTCTTCGCGCGTACCACAAGCCACGTGAGATTACCTGGATCAGCGGCGTCATTTTGCTGTTCGTTGTGATCTGCTTCGGCTTTAGCGGTTACCTGCTGCCGTGGAACAAGCTCGCGTTCTTTGCCACTAAGGTGGGGACTGAGATCGCCGGCGTGGTTCCAATTGTCGGCCGCCCGGTACTCAGGTTCCTGCGCGGCGGCGACGACGTTACCGGCGCGACGTTAACGCGGTTCTTCGGTTTTCACGTGGCAGTGTTGCCGGCCACAGCGACTGTGTTCATCGGCATTCACATCGCGCTGGTGCAACTCCACGGGATGCACGTGCCGAAGAAGTACGAACACAATCATCGCAAAATGAAGTTCTTTCCGAATTTCATTATGCGCGATTTGATCGGATGGATTCTCGCAATAGGAGTGCTGGCAGCACTGGCCG
>DATENN010000223.1:0-4623 GCA_035275045.1 Pyrinomonadaceae bacterium | reverse complement strand
GGGTCAATTCGATATCACAGAATTGATCCTGGATCGGCCTGCGTTCAACCTCGTGAAGCAATTGGATGGCACGTTCAACTATACCGACATTGCCAACAAGAAAAGTTCGACTGTGACTCGGCGCGATGTCAGGAAGAAATCCGACGTCAGCAAGCCCGAAGCGCCCGCCGTGCCGGTTTTGCTCCCCAAAAACATCACTGTGAAAGCGGGTCAGATTAATTTTTTCACTCGCGGGCAAAATCCTGTCAAACTCGACGGCATTGATCTGACCTTGCGTGACTTCTCCAGCGATGCGCCGTTTCCCTTCCGCGCTTCGTTTAGTTATCCCGGCCTAAACACCGTCACATTGGAAGGGCAACTCAATTATCACGAGGAGAAGTCGCTTCTAGAGCTTAAAAACAATCACCTCAAAGCTTACGATGTGACTGTTCCAGTTGAAGGTCAGATCGCCAACCCGTTTACCTCACCCAGGCTGAACCTAAGTCTTCGCGGTACCAATGTCGAGGCAAAATCGATTTTTCAGGTATTGTCGGCCTTCGGTTTCGCTCCGCCCGATACGGAGATCTCCGGTCCAATGGATCTCTTCATGAGCCTCATTGGACCCTCGCAGAGCCTCATCACACAGGGCCATGGGACCTTTAAGAACGTGAAGGTCAGCGATAAGCGTGCGCTGAAAGGAAATCTCAGCGGCGAAGTTTCCATCCGCTTGCCATCCACCTCTGGACCGGTAAGCCGGCGCTTGCAAGGTGAAGGCAAGCTTGCTGTTCGGGACGGCCAACTTACTAATGTCGATCTGGTCAAGAAAGTCGAGCGCGTTACCGGAATGATTGGACTTACGAAAACCGAGCAGCGCCAAGCGACATCGTTCAAAACCATGGAAACCGATTTCATCCTGCGCGGCGGCTATGCTGAGTTTAGCCGGCTTTACTTGTTGAATCCTCAACTAGAAGTCAATGGCTCCGGCACCATGACCCTCGACGAGCCGACATTGGATCTCGCCGTCAGCACCGCGCTTTCGCCGCAGGCTTCCGCGCGTGCCGGTCATGGCAGGGCTTCTACCTTTTTCAAGGATAAACACGGGCGTATTGTCGTTCCCTTGAAAATCAATGGGCCGGTGGAAAACCCATCGGTAAATTTGAATACCGAGAAATTAGTTGAAACTGGATTGCCGCAGAATGCTGAGAAAGGGTTCAGCGCATTTTTCAAGCGGCTGTTTCGGCGCTAGTGGACGCCTTCCGTGAACTCGAAGCGCCCGATGTCGCGATCAACGTCTGCAAAGTTTGTCCCTCCAAGGCCTTGCTTACCGACTGATCGAGTTTGAGGAGCAATTCATTCACTTCGCTTTCGTCCTGAAGTTCTTCGCTCAGCAGGTTGGTTTTCCTTCCTCCGTTTCTTACACAATCGAGGATTTCTTTTATGCTGATGGTTTGAGGATCGCGGCCAAGCACGAAGGATTCTTCATCCGTGAGCGGGATAAGCAGTTTGGTCTGGGTGAACAACTGCAGCAATTCCTTCACGATCCCCGCGGGTAGGCGCATCCGGTTGCTAAGCTCCAACACGTTCATCGGATCGAGGCCGCGATAAAAGTTCTGCCCAATGAGAACCAGCAGCTGCAAAGCCAGCTTCTCACGCCCCGCTGCGCTCTGCGCTAGCAGATCATGCTCGCGCTGATAAAAAAGAACATACTGATGCGAATAGGCGACTTGAGCCCCCAATAACACGATCACCCAACCCACGTGCAGCCACAGAAGGAACAAGAGGAGGATTGCGAAGCTAGAGTAGATGACGTAATAGCGAGTCGATGACGTAACGAATACCGCAAATCCCCAGCCAACCGTTTGCCATAATAGAGCGGCCACCAACCCACCGACCAGCGCCGAACGGAGCCTCACTCGGGTATTCGGAATAAATATATATACGAAAGTAAACGCTCCCCATAGGGTGATATACGGGATCAAGCGAAGGAGAAACAGAATGACGGCGCCGAGCGCCTGTAGGGAAGCAAGCGCGTGTACGATCGTATTGTTTTGCAGCGTCGCCGTAATCGTCACGGCAGCGAAAACCAGTACCGGTCCTACCAGAATCGCGCTCAGATAATCACTAAAACGCCGGGCGAGCTTACGCGGCGATTTTACGCGCCAAATATGATTGAACGCATCTTCAATGGTGCTCATCAATGATAAGACCGTGATGAACAGTGTGACCACGCCGACGCTACCCAGAGCACTCGCGCTCATCTTATCGACAAAGCCGATCAAGTGCTCGGTGATTTCCTGTCCTTTTTCACCGAGAGGCGCGAGTGCTTCGGCCAGCGCCGGCTCCATGTGGTTATGGACGCCGAAGGCCTTAAGCAACGAGAACACGACCGCCAACAACGGCGCGAGAGAAAGCAAGGTTTTAAACGCCAAGGCCATGGCCCGAAGCTTCACCAGATTCTGCACGAAATCGCGCACCACCATCACGCCGATCCTGAGGCTCGAATGCAGCCAGCGCTTATAATGCGTGCGTTCCGACAACTCGGAATCGACAAAGTCATCGAACAGACGCGTTTTGATTTGTCGAATTGAGCGATTTCGCTGTTGGGCGCGACTCATAGGCATGCCATGCTATTGCAGCTAGGCTGGATACACTCCGGAATTGGCCCACTGGCAATCCACCGAGGAAGCCCGTCGGCACGGAACCACTTACGCAGCACTTGTGACGTGGCCGCAGTTGGGGCACGCACGCCAGTCGGCATTAATCGCATAGCCGCACTTTGCACAATGATGACGAGGAATAATCCGCGGCGGTTCGTCGGCAGTTGGACTGTCAGCCCAATAAACCCCAGTGAAAAGGCTCGTCTTACAGGTGGTGGAGATCGTGGCTCCGGAACGGTCCCGGTAAGTGACGTTATAATGGCGCTCATTTCGCTCGAAAAACCAACCTCGCCCGAACGGATTCCAGTTGATGGAAACCATCCGCCCGCCCTTCGCCTCAACCTCGTCTTTGATCCGAGCTTTATCGAAGAAGTGCATAGCGATGCGGATCGCCAAAGCAGCGACGATCGCCAGCAAGACTGCCGAGTTCATACCGCTATTCTGAGTGAACTAGAAAAGCGGCGCAACTGCAAAATCACCGGCTGTAGATGCGGCTGATGAAACCTTCTTTCTCGAGCTCAATCACGAGGCTGTCATCGACGATGTCATCAACTTTCAATGAGCTCGATGTTTTTCGTGCCAGCGCTTCTTTTAGTTGCATCTCCATTCCTTCGCGGTTGACCAGCGGAATTTGCTCAAAGAGCTTGTTGCTCGACTGATATGCACTCTCCAGGTAGGCTTCATTGTTCTGACGCGAATACTTCGCGAAGATCTTTTTGCTTTCTTCTTTACGAGTCTTATAGAAGTGCGTCGCCTCGATCAGCGCCATCAGCAGACGTTTCAAAGTATCCCGATTATTCTTCAAATAGGCCTTTGACGTTGTCGGACACACATACGGGAATGGAAATCCTTTCGGAAAATCTGCCGTGCTGATCAAGGCCCAGTGCGGCATTCCTTGAGCCAGGTGGATCGTGCCGGGAGGAGACGGAAACGCAGCAATCCGGCCGGTGCGGAAGGCTGCTGCTCTTTCAGTCGAACCACCGACTTGCAGGATCGCGACGTCTTTATCCGGTTCGAGCTTCAACTCCTTCAAAAGCACGCGAGCCGCTACGTCGGAAGAGCTTCCGACTCGGCTGATCCCAACGCTCTTACCCTTGAGTTGCTGTGCCGAGCGAATCGATTCTTGCACGATCAGTTCATAGGGCAGCGTGTTGATGAAACACCCCACGGCAACTACACTCGCGCCTCCCACCGCCGCATTCGCCGTTGCGCCGCCGGAAATATTACCGACCGCAATGGAGCCGGCAACCACGGCTGAAATGGTCGTGGTGGAGGAAGGAATATAGATCAGCTCGGCATCGACACCGTATTTCTTGAAAAATTGCTGTTCCTTTGCGATGTACCAGTTGGCATTGGGTGAATCGACCGAACTAAAAGCAAGCGTTTGTTGTTGTGCATATGCACACGGCGAAAAAAGGCTTAGCACAATCAAAATCCAGAGGGCTATTTTCGCCTCAGGTGTGAGAGACTCCATAATTGACAGCCTTTCAGAACCGGCGCTGAAGCCAGATCTGCAATCGCGATGATCCCTCAACACAGCACCGGTTTACTGCAACAAATCGCAAACTCTGAATCAGTCATACTCGCAATTCTACCTTTCTTCAGACCGCCGCAGCCGTCCTGCTGCGTTGTTTCTCCCAAAGAAAAATAACGTAGTTCAATAAACACGCCGGGGCTAACCAATAATACCAAAGCTCGTCGGCCACCCATATTCTCAAAAGGGCATGGCAAAGATTTATGACGATATAGGCACGAACTGCCCAGAAGCTGTACCACACGGCCGACTGTCGTTTGATCCAAATGGCCGCTTCGACGATTGCTGGAAAAAAAACGACTTGATCATATGTCCATGCAAAAAAGCTGGTCAGGACCGAAACCAGCACAACACTGGGCAACTGCTCCGGCCATTCCCAATGAGCCTTATGGCGGTACCAGTGAAACAGGATCCATACGACGCCGGCGATAGACGGCGCAAACTGCAGCCAAA
>DATENN010000222.1:0-5980 GCA_035275045.1 Pyrinomonadaceae bacterium | reverse complement strand
AAGGCGAGGCCAACGAACTGTCAAGCGCGCACGGCCGCATTTTGGCGCTTATAAAGTCGACTTCACGAGGTACCAAATACCGACGCCAACGCCGCCCAAGGCCAGCAGTACGACAACCGCCAATGCGATCATTACCAGCCTGAACTTCAAATAGCGCTTTTTGTCGGGCGGCGCGAGCGAACCCTGTGGAAAATAAGGCGGCGGTGTATAGGTGGCCATTGCTACTCCGTAATTGAATCTTCAGTCGATAGGTCGGCGGTTATGATTGCTATTCGTGTTTGATTTTGTAGTTGAAGGCGAGGCTGCTCCGGCTGCATTTGCATTCTTCAGCTCGTCTTCCTTTTCCTGCTTCTTCAACAGATCTTCCTGGTGCTTTCTGCCGGATTTAATTCGCTGGACTCCTTCGCGTGCCTCTTCGAGTGCATCCTGAGCGCGATAATTCTCAGGGTCGATTTCCAAAGATTTAGAGAAGGCAGCCGCGGCTTCATCGTATTGGGCCAATCGCGTCAACGCAGTACCCAAATCGTAGTAGATGTCGGCGTCGTCGGATTTCAAACGTGTTGCTTGCCGGTATTCGCGAACCGCCTCGCTGTACAAATGCAACCCGGCATAGGTTTGGCCCAGGTTGTAATGCCCTTCCGCGTCATCCTTGTGCTCGTCTAAATACTTCTTGTACTTTTCAACGGCCTTCTTGTACGTCTCTTCGGCTTCATGCGCTTGACCCAAAGCCTCGTATGCGAGCCCGAGGCGGAAATGCGCTTCAGCCAAATCACCGTCGAGTTTCAGAGCTCGTTGAAAAGCGTCGGCAGCCTTTTCATCTTGATCGTTGCGGTAATATTCTTTCCCCTGTTCAAGTAGCGCTCGGGCCTGAATTCGATTTCCCTCAGCAGTGCTGCCCGCAGTCGTTGAACCGCCCGCGTCCCCCTGTTCCGACTTGTTGCGATGACAACTCACCGCCACAAACAGCGACACGATGACGATCAGTAGTTGCAGGTTCCTCATGATGAGTGGTCGCGCGAGCAGCCCTGATCTACTGCGAAACTGCGGGCTGAGTCAAACCACCGCTGTGTGGCTGAACCCCGGACGGCGGAAAGCAAACCGGTGATAAACTTGTGGAAAGGCATACGTATTCCCCCTATTTTCCTATCAACTGCTACTTGTCATACGCGTGATTTGAGGCCGCAGAGGCCGAAGAGTAATCAAGTAAGGGACCAAAAAGGAGTGGAAATGCTGACACACGAGCGCCCCGTCATTCGAATCGTGCTGCCATCGTTGGTGGCCATGATTGCATTCGCGTCCGTTGCCGTAGCGCAGCGGGTGCGAACAACTACTACGTCATTTACGCCGCCAACATTAAGTCTGGTCGCGACGCCAAGCGTCATCACGGTTTGCGAGGGTTCAACCGCCTCAACCGTGCATTTGGATGCGCGCGTCACCTCGAACTATCCGGTGCACTATCGTTGGACGACGACCGGCGGCCGCATTGATGGCGATGGAGCGGGAGTGACCTGGGACGTTTCGGGTCTGCAACCGGGATACTACAAGGCTTATTTAGATATCGACACGGGCAGTGGTGACGAAGCATGTCAGGCTTTCACCTCGACCACGATTGTAGTCAATCGCTGTCCGCCTCCTCCGCCAACCTGTCCAAACGTCGGCATTGTCTGCCCCGATCACGTGGTGCTGGGCGAGCCGTTGACGTTTAGTTCCAATGTCACCGGTGGCACCGGCAACGTTACTCCAATTTACAATTGGACGGTTTCGGCCGGACGGATTATTGACGGCCAGGGCACTGCGACAATCCACGTCGACACAACCGGCCTTGAAGGACAATCAGTAACGGCAACCCTTTCGATGGGAGGTTACACGCTTGATTGTTCGGCTACGTGCACGGTGCAATTCCCCGTTCCAGTCGAGTGCAGGAAATTTGATGAGTTTCCCAACATCGCTCGCAATGATGAAAAGGCGCGTCTGGATAATTACGCAATTGAGCTGCAAAACGATCCGACGGCCACGGCTTATGTGATCGTTTACCCAGGTCAGCGCGGACGGCCGGGCGAAGTTCAAGCGCACACAACCCGTATCGTTGATTACCTGGTTAACTCGCGTGGCATCAACGGCGCGCGCATTGTCACCCTCGTGGGACCTCCGCGCGACGTGCTGCTGGTAGAACTTTGGCTCTGCCCGCAAGGCGCAAAGCCGCCGGCGATGGCTCCGTAATCAAAGCAGAATAGGCCCCGACTACCGGCGAGCTTCTAAGAGGCTCGCCGGTTTTTTTTGTTTGTTATACTGCGCGCCCTAGTGGCACAGGCTTAAATCTGTGATTCGACAACAACACAGACTAAAGCCGGCGGCACTTTTTTAATGCATGGCTAATTCAAGTTACGACGTGATCATAGTTGGCGCTGGCCCCGCCGGCCTCAGCGGAGCGCTGGTACTCGGCCGCTGCCGGCGCAAGGTCCTGGTTTGCGATTCGGGACATCCGCGAAACGCGGCATCACACGGATTGCATAACTACCTGACCCGCGACGGTATCAACCCGCTGGAGTTTTTGCGATTGGGGCGCGACGAACTAAAGCAGTACTCGAATGTCGAAGTTCGTGCCACGGAAGTAACTGACGCGCGGCGGACCGGCGCGCAATTCGAAATAACGTTAGCTACCGGCGAACAATTACGCGCCGCAAAACTTTTGATCGCGACGGGCGTCGTTGACGACATTCCGAAAATACAGGGCATCGAATCGTTTTATGGCACCAGCGTTTTTCATTGCCCGTATTGTGACGGTTGGGAGCGGCGCGATCAGCCGCTCGCAGTTTATGGAAAAGGGGAAAACGGTGTGGGCCTGGCGCTCGAGCTGTTGCTCTGGAGCAAGAACCTTGTTTTATGTAGTGATGGACCATCTGGGATCAGCTTTGAAGATGGGCAGCGGCTGGAACAGAAAAACATTCGCGTCATTGAGACAGCGGTCTCGCGCCTTGAGGGCAGCAATGGGCTGCTTGAACGAATCGTTTTCGCCGATGGTCAGGCAATCGAGAGACGCGCAATGTTTTTTAGTACAGGGCAACGACAGGCATCACAACTGGCGGAGAGACTCGGCTGTGAATTAACCGAACAGGGCTGTGTACAAACTGGAGAGTACGAGGTGACGAATATTCCGGGGTTGTATGTAGCCGGTGACGCCTCGCGCCTGGTCCAATTTGTAATCGTGGCGGCAGCGGAAGGCGCGCAAGCCGCCGTGGCAATCAATAAAGAGTTGATGAAAGAAGAGCTCTGACGATTTCCAATAGCCCATTGATGTCGGCAGCAATCGCAGTCGAATTGGAATTTGGCGAGGGCAAATCGCTCACTGCGGTCTTTCGCGAACCACATCCTTAGCTTTCTTGTCCTCACGCAAACCCTGGAATGATGGATGCCGAATGTAACCTTCGTCCGTCCACTCGGTGAACTCAACTTCTCCCACCAACTGCGGCTTTACCCAATGCGCGCGTCGCAACTCCGGTACTTTGGGAATAACGAGGAACGATGAGGCGGGTTGAGAAATGCGCTCGAGCTGTTGTTGCAGCGCCACGCGTTGCTTGATTGAAAATCCAGTGCCGACTCGACCGGCATAGACCAGGTTCTTCTTGTCGTAGACGCCAAGTATCAGCGAACCAAAGCCCGGAAAATCATTCTTGGAATCGGTATAACCGGCAATGACGAATTCCTGGCGCAGGTGGCATTTTACTTTTAGCCAATTGCGACTCCTCGTTGATTCGTAAACAGAGTCGGCAAGTTTCGAAACGATGCCCTCGAGTCCAAGCTTGCACGCCTGTTTTAAGAATTCCGGCCCACTGCCGACAACATGATCGCTATACCTGAGCGGGCCATCTGGTTTGGCCAGGGCAAGCAACTGTTCCAGCAACGCCTTTCGTTCGATTAGCGGAGTGCGGCGCAGGTCATATCCATTCAAATAAATGACGTCAAATACCTGGAAAACGAAGCTCGCGGCGCCTCCTTTCATCGATTGCTGCAAACGCTGAAAGCTGGAGTGACCGGACTTATCGAGCACCACGACTTCGCCGTCTAAAAGCGCCGTTACGGCTGGTAGGGCTTTCAACGGAGCCGTAAGATTTGGAAATTTTTCGGACCAGTCTTTCTGATTGCGGCTCCAGAAGCGAATTTTGCCGCGATCAAGATGGCACAACATGCGATAGCCATCGAACTTTAATTCATGCAACCAATTGTCGCCGGCGGGCGCCTCGGCGGTCAGGGTCGCCAGTTGCAAAGGGACAAAGTCCGGCAACGTGGCTTTGCGCGCACCAGCCAGGTTCTTGAGTTGCGCGCTGTCAATTGCACTCGATTTTTTCACGGCATTAGTTTATAGCGTAGAACGTTCACGAACGCACCTTGCGTAGTCTGGAAGAGACTTAACGCTGAACTCTTCATGAAGCACTCGTCGTCAGATAACGCAATTGCTGCCGCTTACAATCAGTGGGCCGAATCTTATGACACGAATGAAAACAAAACGCGCGACCTCGCCGCGCACGCGTTGCGTGGATCGAACCTTGAAATTGAAGGCCGCGACGTTATTGAAATTGGTTGCGGCACGGGCCGCAACACAGTTTGGATTGGACAGTACGCCGCGAGTGTTACGGCTGTCGATTTTTCGGAAGGCATGTTGCAGCGCGCACGGGAACGTTTAAAGGATGACGCACGCGTTCGCTTTGTACAGCATGACATCACGACAAGATGGCCAGTCGCCGACGAATCGACTGATGTAGTAATTGCCATGCTTGTGCTCGAACACGTGGCCCAGATCCGCAGCGTTTTTGAACAAGCATTTCGCGTCATGCGGTCGCAAGGCCAGCTATTCATTTGTGAGCTGCATCCGATGCGCCAACTTTTAGGAGGGCAGGCACAGTTCACCAAATCCTTAACCGGTGAACGACAACTTGTGCCCGCGTTTCTGCACCATGTTTCCGATTATTTGAATGATTCAATCCGTGCGGGGTTCGTAGTGGATCGTATGGATGAATGGCGCGACGACGACGCCTTGGCAAACAGTCCGCCGCGCTTGCTTGCGTTGCGCTTCAGCAAACTCAAGGGTTGAATCTCAGAAACGAATTCGCAAAATAAAAAGGACAGGCATTTGCGCCCGTCCTTTTTTGCTAAACGCAGACTAAAGTCTGTGCTACCTACTCGACGATGTCGTCTGATTCGCCGTCCGCGCCCGCTGTCACCAGCGGTTCGCGCGCGGGAACTGGAATGTCGTGACCACCGACGATATCGGGAAATTCATCGAGATCGCGATCGCGTGCTTGATCAAGCGACTCGTCGCGTTCGATGTCCACGTTGCGGTAGTACTCCATGCCGGTTCCAGCGGGAATCAATCGTCCCATAATCACGTTTTCCTTAAGACCGCGCAGGTAATCGATGCGGCCTGAAATCGCTGCCTCAGTCAGCACGCGCGTCGTCTCCTGGAACGATGCTGCCGAAATAAACGAGTCAGTTGAGAGCGACGCCTTGGTGATTCCCAACAGCAACGGTTCAGCTTGCGCTACCTCGCCCTCGTTCTCGACCACGCGTTCGTTCTCGTCAGTAAAGCGGAAACGATCGACCTGCTCTTCGAGCAGAAAATCGGTGTCGCCGACTTCTTTGATTTTGACCCAGCGCAACATCTGACGAACGATCACTTCGATGTGCTTATCGTTGATGTTTACGCCCTGTAGCCGGTAGACCTCCTGAATTTCGTTTACCAGATACTCCTGGAGTCGCTGCATTCCGAGTACGCGCAAAATGTCATGCGGATTGAGCGGCCCATCCATCAGCGCCTCGCCGGCGCGAACGCGATCGCCTTCCTGCACGTTCACGTGGGTGCCGCGTGGGATGTCGTACTCCCTCTCCTCACCGTCGTCGCCTGTGATGATGAGCTTGCGTTTACCTTTCGCGATTGGGCCCAGGGCCACAGTGCCATCGATTTCAGACATGACTGCCGTTTCCG
>DATENN010000221.1:0-9986 GCA_035275045.1 Pyrinomonadaceae bacterium | reverse complement strand
CGGCGCACTCGCCATCGGTGTCGGCGATCAGGTGATGATGCTGGAGAATTCCATCTATTCGGTTATTTCGCCGGAAGGCTGCGCGGCGATCCTTTGGAAAGATGCGAAGCAAGCCGATCAGGCGGCGAGCGGGTTAAGACTTACCGCGCAGGATCTCTTTGCAGAAAAAATTGTCGACAAGATAATCCCGGAACCACCGGGCGGGGCCCACACTGATTACGATCAAGCGGCGCGCCTGCTTGATGCAGCGTTGAGCGAACGTTTGGCGGAAGCAGTTAGTTGCAGTCAGGAAGACCGCCTGTCGCGGCGGTACATGAAGCTACGGCAGTTTGGCCGCTGGGGAACGGCGTGACGTGGCACAGACTTTCAGTCGAGTGGCACAGACTTTAGTCTGTGTTCGTTCCGCTACCTGCGGTCCCGTTGGGAGAGTACACAGACTGAAGTCTGTGCCACTGAAGTCCGTGCTACTTCATTTCGAATAAGTATCCCAAATCTCACCCATAAAAAATCGCCCAAAGTCGGCAAGCACTTTCAAACTTTCCGTAGCCGATGAAGTATTGGTGGCGTGAATTGTTGGAATTAATCCGATCAGTTGCTCGCGTTTGATGTAGATCACTCCGGCGCCCACAATTGGACCAGTTGCGTCACGCCCCTGGTGCAGCCGGGTGAACAGCGTAGTGATGTCGGCCCACATATCTATGCCGGCGTCGTCATGGACGAACTTTTTGCCCGCCAGGTAATAAGCCTCACCTTCGTGTTCAAACCCCATTTCGTAAACAAAATATTTCGTTTGCGGTTCGTCACCTGGACGAAACAGGTTCCAAATCGCATTGGTGGTTGGGATATTCATGCCGAAAGGCGGAAAGTCCACTCGTGCCGTTATGGGGGCCAGATGCTGCGGATCAGCCATGAACGCGTAAATGTCTTTGATGTCAATGTCGCAGTGAATTGACAGTTTGGTGCCGGCGTCGTCGCCTTTCTTTTCCCCGGCCCGCGGATCGGTTTCACCAAGCGCGAATCCTCCAGTCATTGTTTCTCGAAAACTAACGCCAGGTTTTGTTTGTTGACTCATCATCAATGTCTCCGGTTCGAGAGGCAGGCCAGTGGCTGGAACCTGTTCTAAATATTGTTTTGCATCCGCATAACCGAGATCGATCAAGCTCGCAGTCGTGATACGGTTTAAGTACAAATCAGGATCGAGCGGCATGGCTGTGGCCGGCCGGATCAGGTGTAACCGTATCGGATGTTTGTGACCGAACACTTCTTCGCCATGTTCGATGCGCGCGTTTATTTCGTTGATGCGCTCAAACTCGTCAATCAGCGAACCGTTGGCGCTCATCTCGATCATGTGAACGTATTGATTAAAGAACCCAGTCTTGAATTCGGGCGTGTTATTGATAATCCACAGCACCCATAATTCATCGGCGCCGCGCTTGACGGCTTCCAACAGGTTTGCATCCTTCAGCCAGACTGAATCGGTGTACCAAATGTCACCCTTGCGGACCGGCGGCATAAACATTGGAAGTGACATTCCGGCGACGAGTAAATCAATGTCGACGCGGTCGTTCGGAATGGCCTCGTTGGTTTTGCGTGTGAAATTACAGACGTTGAAAGTGCCCGTCATGCCGATCGCACTGTTAATTTTTTCGACCTGAATTCCGAGGTGAGGGAACATCTTGTTCACCACGCCGTCGGCGTCGCACATTGCCATCAGGTGCGGCGCCTTCAGGTACTCGTTGAACGGCATCGGGGAAATTGCATCATTAACTTTGAACGTGCGCCAGCGATCGCACATCTCAGTCGGTGTCAGGCCGGATAACACCATCGCCGTATTAATTATTCCGCCGGAGGTGCCGTCGACGTGACTGAAACGCAGGCCCGCCTCCATCAACGCGCGAAGAGCTCCGGCGTGATAGGCGACGCGCATTCCGCCCCCAGCGAGTATTAACGCGCGACGCGGACCTGAATAATCTTCTCCCGGCGCGAGCGGTGGCCGGTGTGTTAGTGAACTTGGCATGATCAAAATTTGAAAGCGGGACTGTTAATGAACCCTGCTGCTTGGGGTTCTACAGGGCTAATTCGCGCCATCATTAACCTTCGCGTCTTATGCGCAGCCAGTAAGCAATGGCGAGCACACCGGAAAGGAAATCAACCACAGCCACAACTACCGCCAGCGAAGAAAACACGCCATTCATTACACTCAGCGCCACGGCAACCGAAGCGCCGAATTTTTGCAGGCTCGACCAAAAAATTACTATCGGGTGGTGCTTCACGCTCAACAATGCTTGCAGCGTCGCGCCGCCAAACAACACCATAAACATTCCTACGATCGCGAAAAAATGTTGACTTGTTTTCGTGATCTGCGCTCCGACAAAATGCAGCACGAAAGCCGGTGCAATCGCCTGGACTGCTCCAGTCACTGCAGTCATGGCCGCGATCACGACCAGCAACCAGAAGAGCCAGTTCTTTTTCTTCATGAGCGCTCCAGACTTTGGTAAGCACGGGCCGCGAAGTAGTACATCAAAACGATCCACTCCAGACTCCACAGCACGACGCGGTAACACGTGTAATGTACCCACTTGTCGACGGCGTTAGTGAGTTGTTGCGGATCGGAAATGTGCGCGGCCATTTCCCGATTGATCGGAAAAATTAGAAAGTAAGTGACGCTGCTGGCAGCAATAATTGCCAACAACACAACAATGGGCACCCAGCGAAATTTTGTGCTCCATTCTGCTTTGATCATGACCAGGCAAATCAGACACATCAATGGAACCAGGATGGTAAAGAAAGTCGTGGCGGCTGCGACTTGCGGTACAAAGTGCAGGTAATAATTTCCTACATTCAGTTGCGGCAGCATTGGGAACTGAAATATGACGGTCGACCAGCCGGTGCCGAAATAGATTGAAACGCCGGCGAACAGCACTGCATAACTAAGAAGCAGCAACTTGTTTTTCATCCCGCGCCTCCATGTTTGGGCTCTGGCTGTTGTTCAGGGGCACCGGTGGGGCCAGCCACTCTTCGCTCAAACCTAAATCGATAACACTCTCGAACCCTTCCGGCCGTTCTTTTGGCGGTTCGGCAAAACTCAAAAACCAACTTTCGTAATGATCGTCCAGCACACCGTTAGCGGCGGGAATAAAGGCAGTGAAGACGGGATTTTGATTGATCTCAAGATTTTTGAGCGCGCGAACGCGTGGGTGGTCGCCGATGGTTAACTTGGCCGCGCCCTTCTTGCGCAGCGTGAATCCGGCTTTCGCTTTGAAGAAAAGAGACGACTTCATCAGCATGCCGCGATACTGGCAATAGTTCACTCCGGTCATGCTGAGCGGAAACCATGTTTTCTTTGGCCGCTCGATCTCAATTTTCATGGCAAATTGGCCATCTTTGTCATACTGCGAGCTCACCGTCTTATCGCCGATCAGAAAATCTAAATTGCCCTGGTGCTTGGGCATGCCCCAGATTCCTTTGCCGCCTTTCACTGAAATTTCGGTACTCACCGGCAGGTCATAAACGTACTGACCGGTGCCGAACGTTTTCATCAGCAGCGCGGGCAATAATCTGGGCGCCGGTCGTGGTCCATGGGTGCAGGCAATGGCGATGCTGTACTCGATATACTTGCCGATGACCGTGTCGCGATAATCGATCACCGTTATGACGAGCAGACCCTTGTTCCAGAGGCGCAGCGGATAAATTTCATTACCCGGTAACAGCTCGCGTACTTTCTCCGCATTGATCGAAAACGCAGCCATCAGACAAGGCGAATTGCGACAGTAAACAGGCAGATGAAACGGAATGCCGTCGACTAGCGAGTAGCGACCGGACTGTGCCTGCAAGCGTTTGGGAATTCCCATAGCGCCTCCTTGTAGCGCAAACTTTAGTTTGCGATTTGATCGCGATCTGAAATACGCAAACCAAAGTTTGCGCTACATTGCACTACCGTCAATTAAGTGCAGCGAGGATGACGGGAAAGGTATCTCGCGCAGCATTCTTGCCCATGAAGACGTCGAGGTGGCCATAGTTTGGGAAGACATGCAGCGAGTGATAACCCTTGCGTTGTTTCTCGAGCCAATCAAAAGTCTTTACCTGGCTGTGCGGCAGAAAGCAAAGATTTTTCGCGCCCGCAGTCAGCACGAATCGCGCATCCGTCTGTGGCTCTTGCGCGCAGAAATCTTTCGGCAACTCGTTATGACCTTCAACCGATACGAGATTTCCTTTTCTCACGCACTGCGCCATTTGTTTGAAGAACGTCAATGGCACGTTCGCGAACTCCTGCTTCAGCCATTCGTGGGTATCGTTGTTCAAGTTTTCGTGCCGCCAAAGGGCAGGGAACCCGGTGCCGTACGTAAAGCTCACCTGTTTACAAACAGCATTCTTGCATTCGTGATGCGTTGTATTAACGAGTAAGGAGATGGCTTTAGCCGTTATCGTCGGAGCATGAAGGCCCCACTGCGGATTTAAATAGTCAGTCAGCAAGCTAATGATCGGCACCGCAACATTCAGTTTGGTTTCTGAAAACCTCGGCACGACGGGGTGAAGCGTCACGGCATTGGCGACGATTGTCTTGACCTGCGGTAACAGGCCGGCGACCGCCGACATCATAAAACTTGTAGAGCCCTGGCAGTGGATGATGGCCTGAACCTCGTCAGCTCCGGTCAGCTCCACAATTTTCTTGATAGCAGCCGGATGGTCGTACAGTGCAGCCTGGTCCAAGGTCCATTCATTGCGCGGCAGATCGATGCTGGCGCGCCAGTTCTCCAGCCACACGTCATAGCCACGCGAAACGAGTTCATCAACAAGTGTGGTTTGCACCGGCGCGCGAAACAGATTTGCGCGCACTCCGGCGCCATGCACCAGGATTACGGGACCACGACTCGGCGCTCGCTCGCCACGAATATGAATTAAGTTGCAGCCAAAACCATCCCCCGCGGTGAAGGGAACTAACTCTTCCTGATATTTCAGCGACGCGATCGGTTTGGCTTGCATTCTCGTAATCCTTAGTAGTTTTCGATACCTATGAACAAGATTCGGACTCAACTGGAATCGGAGCTGCTTCGGTCGGAGGACGTTTGATCGTGATTGGAGGCTCGATCAGTTTGGGAACACGTATGCTTACATCCGCCGCATCAAAATCGGATCCGGGAATTTCATCGTGCGCGCGCTTGCGCCAGGCGCGCGGAACTTTTGGAATGCCGATAGGGAAAACTGTTAGATCCCCGTTCGCTGAAATCCTTATACGCAGGAAGTTCTTCCAATCAGGAATTGCCAACGATGAAAATGCTTCATTTGAGTGCCGGCCAAAAATATTTAGCGATACGAACAGATAAGTTCCGACAATCAGCGAACCGATAAGCCAGCCAAAAAAGAAAATGAAGATTGCCGAAAATACTAACTGTCCCGGCGACTGAAAGCTGAATCGTATCCAATGGCCCAACCAGGGATGCAGTTGCGAAACACTGATGTAAGCCGCCGTCCAGCCGATGACGAACGTGGCCAACAGATGTATCAAGCCGTGCACGGGACCGGCGATTCTTTTGTAGCGTTTCGAATGTGTATCGGTGAACAATAAGAACCCAACGAAAATTGCCAGCATCCAGAATATTGCGCCGGGACTGATCATGGCTGTGGCCAGTGTGGTTTTGATTGCGTCCAAAATCCTTCGCTTGCCAAATCCGCCGACGTCGGCCATCACGGTCCACGCTGTTAGCACGTACAAAACACCTGTTAGCAGGCCAAACCACGGATTCAATGCGGGAAACTTAAAGTTGGACCAACCTAGTTTTTTTGAATCTCCCGGCAGCGGATAATTTGCCTTCAGGGTGAAGCCGCCATCGAGTTGGTTGACTTCTTCTCCGTGAGTCGGATGCAAAAAGGCACCACCGCCTCCCGCCGTGATCTTTTGTATGCGATCGGCAGATTCGTATCGTCGATAATGATGTTGATCGCCGGCGATAAACGCTACGACGCGCGCCCGGTCGCCGATAATTTTCTTTTCGAGATAGGCTAGATTGTTTTCGTTAAAGTTCGCGTCGTCCTTGCCGTACAACTTGGCGTAGACCCAATGAGGCTCTGCGGTGCAGATGATCACCTGATCGCCCGGCTCCATGTGTTTGGCAACTTCTCTGAAGTAGTTGATCTGAGGTACGTCGATGTCCGAATCGAGCTGAACGTCCGTGCCGAGCAGCCACCAGCGCCCGGGCAAACGTAGCGCAAAATAACTGCGTTGTTGTTGTGTTTGCCAGCCTGCGAACCATCGCTTTTGACAAAACAATCGCGAGAACGAAACCAGGCTGTCATACCAGTCGTGGTTGCCGGGAATTGCGTAAACATGCGGATGATTGTCAGGCGATCTATAGAGAGCAGTTTGGTAAGGCTGCAACAACCGCCGGTGATATTCGGCGCGACTGGCCGTTGGGTAAACCTGATCCCCGCCAAAAATGAGAACATCAGCACGCCGCGTTGTCAGATGCGGGCATTCAGGTTCGTGCGGATTCTCCAACTCTAAATGTGGCTGAGCGATCAGGTAGGCAAGCGTGTAAGTTGAATCCCAGCCGTCACCAACATCGCCGACGTAGTCGAGCCAGATCTCTTCGCGAGAAGCTTCATGCACAACTGGCTTTTCGTCGTCATGACAAACAGTTTTGAAGTCGCCTGTGTAGTCGTAATGTTCATCTGTTCCGGGCGCCAGTGCTTCCATCAAACGGTAATCAGCGTTACGTCCAAACATTTGCGAAGTAAGAACGCCGCCCGCAGTGTGAAGCAGTTGTCCCGGATCGTACCAACCAACCATCGGCGCGGGATCAATGACTCGAAATCGCCAAATGAAGATTCGTTCAGAAGTGGAAGGCTTCTGAGGCTTATCAAAAACAAAAGTCAGCTTTTGATCGGTTTGAAATTTTCGCTTGTGCTTCTTGACGGATTGCACCTGGACGGTCCACTGCTGCACTGACGCCGGATTGCGCGTGAGCGCTATGACACCGTCGCCCGCTGCCATCAGGCGAAAAACATTCGGACGGTTTAGATCTCTGCCGACCACTGGAGTCTCTGGAGAGTCTTGTAGCGAAACTTGATCCTTCGCGTTCGCTCCTTCGATAGAAAAAGTTAGTTCCGTCCCGACTGTTAGCGCGCCCAAATCCGCGAGATACGTTTCGGTGTCCGCAGCCATTTGCCGCGCCAGGCGGAAGGCAAACTCGGCAGTAAAACCCATGTACTCTCGGGCAAACGAAAGTGCGTCGTCGTGGGGAAGGTTTTGGAAACGGACTTCCATTGAGAGGAGTCTCCTGGGCCGGTTCGTGTTCTACATGAGATTGGCGCCGTAGGTGTCGACCAGTTGACCGCCAAAGAAGCGGCCGAACTTCAACATTCCTTGCCAACGCTCGGCCAGACTCTTTGCATTTGTTATCTGCATGGTGGTGACCTGGCGCATGAACGCGGCAATGGGAATACGCAGAATTCCTTTTCCGATAATCCGGCCTTTCTCGTCTTCGCCGTCGTAAACAGTGATGTAGAGCGTTGTCGTATCCGACCAACTATCGATTCCGGTGTCGTCGTGAATTACTTTGAAGCCATAAAAGTAAAACGTCTTACCCTCGACTGAGCTTAGCTTCATCTTGTATTGCATGCGTTTGGTTTCGACGCGGTCCCTGTCCAGCAAGAAATAATTGAACTGGCCCTGGTTCACTGTTAAGGCTTGAGTCGATAAGCCGGGCGCCAGCACGCTGCCGAGCATCGGCGAAACATAATTGACGTCACTGACAGTGCGTTCAAGATCGTCTGAGATGATCGTAAGGATAAATTGAAACGATGACCCGTCAGCACGTCCCTGGTCCATACCTCGCTGGTACGAGTCCTCGGCATCATCCGTCACTTTCGGCGAGTAATAGCCACTCATGCTTTCCGAGAAGCGCACGCCAAGTTTCAATGGCTCTGGTTCCGTGTGCGGACGCGACGGCAGGGCGTAATCAAATTTCCAGCCGCGATCTTCCGCCATCAATGCACAACAGCGCTCGGCAATAGCCGAAATGGTCAGCAGGGGATTGACGCCAACGGGCCGGGGAATAACCGCGCCGTCGTTGACGTACAGCTTTTCATAAACGGCAGCCCCTTGTGCGCCCGAGAAAACTTGCCCCTTGTGATTTACCACTCCTGACTCGGCGGTGTCTGCCATCACGCAGCCGCCAAGCGGGTGGACAGTAACCAGATCCTCGCCGGAAATGCGGTTTGAAATCGGATCTTTCAAATAAGTACCACCCAGAGCATCTGCTGCCTGCTCGAGCTTCTCGCCAACTTTTTTGAAGATGGGTTGGGTGCCGACGTTTGGCCACTCAATTCGTAAACGATCATCGATGAGTTTAAGGCGTCCTTTGTCATCGTCATGGGCCATGACTAAAAACGTCTGCGTATTTCTGGTCGCGCCGTGATAAGCGCCGCGCACCAGGCTTTCCAGTTCGCGGGCTCGCTCGTGAATTAAGTCGCTGACACCCCCGTCTGTGTCTTTACCCAACACTTTGGCGGCCGCAGCAAACATAGGCGGTGTTAGTGCTCCGAATGGACCCGCGATTGATCCTTCTTCAATAACAAAACCATCGGTCAGCTCATCGCTTTTACGAAGATCAATTATGCCAGTGATGCATGGGCCAACCTTTTCGCGCTGCTTGCCGTTTTCAATCGGAGCATGATGGCCAAAACCAATGCCATTGATTTCCTGATCGCAGTTGTAGGCAAAGGCCAGCACGTCGCCGTTGCCGGTGAAGTTCTCGCCGACACGGTTCGACAAACTAAGCGACGCGTTGTTTTTGGAACGCAACAGGATTTCTGTCGAGCCGAGCGTGCCCGCGGCCAGCACCACGATGTCGGCGCCCACGAACATTGTCGGCGCGTCGAACTTATCGCGACCGGTATTTAATAGCTGATAATGGATCAGCCAGCTATTGTTCTGGCGAGAGATGTAACGGACGGATACTTGAGTAAAGATCTCGGCGCCATGGTTCTTAGCGTCCGGCAGGTAATTCATGATCACCGTGTTCTTGGCGCGGTAATTACAACCTGTCATGCAGTCGCCACAGCCGACGCAGGGATGTTGTTCCACGCCAACGTGGTTTGTGTTGTTTCCTAACTCATCAAAATTTACATTGATCGGTGGCCGGTAGAACGGTGCGTTTAGGTGGGCCGCCGATTTCTTAAGGGCTTCCAACTTCGCCAGCGGTGGAAAGTCAACGCGCGTTTCATCGGGATAGGGCGTTGGCTTCAGCATTTCGCGCGCGCGCTGGTAACCGTCGTCCAATAAGTTTGGATTGTTTCTAAATTCGGAAGGCCATTCGGGCAGTTGAAACACACGCGGATCGGCCTGGAGTGCAACATTCGCGTTGACCAGGGAAGTCCCACCAAGACCACAGCCGACAAAAACGTTGATGTCTTCATTGACGCGAAGATCATACAAGCCTGTTCGCGAACCGGTGTGCAGCTTTGGCAGATCGATTTGGACCTCGCGCACGGCTTCGGCTTCGGTGTCGGGGTATTCGCCAGGCTTTATCGGCTGGTGCTGATCATCAAAGTCGCCCGGTTGAAATTCTTTACCACGCTCGAGCACGCATACTTGTTGTCCAGCCCGTGAAAGACGTGACGCGGCAATACCGCCTCCGTAGCCTGATCCAACTACGACGACCGTGTAGTGAGGCTTCAATTGTTGGATGGGCGACGAAAGACGAGCCATGGGGAAGGCTTCCTTTCCGACGAGTTAATTGGCGCTCCGGGAGGCCCAGGTGTGAGCTGGGCAGCTTTTCAAGAAATGCGCGAAGAAAACTTTGCTCTCGTTAGAGTATTTAAACGACGCTTGGGTTTGGCAGGAGGTTTATATGCCAGAACTCTTGCATCGTCAATAGAAAAAGGTGCGCCGTACGGCGAGGTTTGTCGGGGCGCCTATCGTGAAATCTTCCGTTTAGAACGGAATATCGTCGTCTGCGAGGTCTGCCGGTTCGCTATGACTGGTT
>DATENN010000220.1:0-21400 GCA_035275045.1 Pyrinomonadaceae bacterium | reverse complement strand
TTACCTTCCCACCGCGCGTTGCCCAAAAGATTGACTTCAAATCTAATTTGGCGTAGAAGCAGCCTGCAATTTCCCAAAACCCCCAGTCCAAAAAGGAGCCGCGCATGTATCGAAAGCTTTTTCTCCCCGTGGTTTTTGTTTTTGCGTCTTTGACGTTGTTGTCTTGTCAGCAGGCGCCCACATCTGTTTCAACCACTGAAAATAAGAACACTGCCAGCGAAACCGACATGGCGAAGAAGAGCGCGCCGGTAGATTCTGAAGCACTCTCGAACCGCTTGGTTACCCAGGTCGCCGGCGTCAAGGAAGGTGAAATCGTTTTTGTAAGCGGCGGCGCGCGCGACTTAGAGTTGCTGGAAAATATCACCACCGACGTTCGCAAGGTCGGTGCATTTCCGTTATTAACACTGAACAGCGATCGGCTCTTCAAAAAATATTACGAAGAGGTTCCTGACAAATATGATTCGCAGGCGCCGGATCTGGATCTTAAACTAGCGACACTTCCGGCGGTCACGATTGGTGTCGATTCAAACGAGTCAGATGATATTGCCACCGGAGTTTCCCCGGCGCGCATGGCCGCGGTCAGTAAAGCCGGCGAACCGGTCGCCGATCTTTATCTCAAACGAAACGTGCGTCAGGTTGCGATTGGCAACGGTCTCTATCCAACCGCATATCGCGCCAAGCGCTTTGGGATGTCGCAGGATGATCTTTCAAAAACATTCTGGGACGCAGTGAATTCGGATTACTCGGCAGTGCAGACCACCGGCGAATCGGTGAAGAACGCGCTTTCGACCGGCAAGGAGTTGCATATTACGAATCCGAATGGCACAGACCTAAAGGTAAAGATCGAGGGACGCCCTTTCTTCGTCAGTGACGGAATCATTTCTGCCGACGATGTGAAGAAAGGTGGACCAGCGGTTTCAGTTTATCTGCCCGCCGGTGAAGTTTTCTCAACACCGGTTCCCGCAACTGCTGAAGGCACGGTGGTCGAGTCGCTGATGTACATGAATGGCAAGGAAGTAACTGATCTTAGACTGACGTTCGTCGGCGGCAAGATGACAAACATGACGGGATCCGGCGCCGGGTTCGACGATTTGAAGAAGGAATACGATGCGCGTGGCGACGGAAAAGAGCTCTTCGCGTTTGTCGATTTCGGCATCAATCCAAATCTTCACGTCTGGCCGGCCAGCAAATTGGGCAATTGGGTCCAATCGGGAATGATCACCGTGGGGACCGGCAATAACACGTGGGCAGGCGGAGACAACAAGGTGTCGTATGGCCTAACGCTGTTCCTGCCGGGCAGCACGGTTACACTCGACGGCAAAACGATCGTGGAGAATGGCGTGCTCAAGCTGTCGTAGGAACGGTCTTAAAAAGAAAAAGGCAGCGTGCCGTCAGGCCGCTGCCTTTTTTATTGTTGCGTTAGCTCGCTATTGCTTTGTGTCGGGTTTGGGCGCGTTATAAAACTGGCGCGCCTGGATCACGTACTCTTTGTCGTCGTAAACGCCGTCGCCATTCACGTCAACACTCACTTTAATTTTGTGCTGCTTGCCGTCGTGCACGTCGCCGGGATTAAAGGCCAAACTGTATTGACTGCGCAGCAAACCATTGATCGAGCTAAGCACGCTCGGCAATTCGCCAGGAAAAGTAACCGGGTAATACGCGCCGCCCGTTTCTCCAGCGAATGTCTTTAGCGTGTTTTGCGCCTGATAAAAAGTCATGCGCCCCGGCATGCCATTGATACTGTCGACCGATTCAAGCTGGTCTTCATATTTCTTAAAGAAAAGATTTGCGGTCCCAATGATGTAGATCGGGATACCCGCGTTCTGCGCAATCTTGCGCGCATCGCCGTAGTTGATGCGGCTGAACGTATCGATTCCGGAAGCGACCAAAACGATCGCCCGCCGGCGGCCTTGCACGCTGACCAAACCCGCATAGTCGGACTTTTCGTTCTTGGATTCTTCGAGGACCACCGAATCACCTCGGCCACCTACCAGCACAAACTTTAGCGCATCGAATAGATTTGTTTCGCGAAACGCAGGTGTGTTGCGCAGCAGTAAGTTAATCACCTGGCTGATGCGTGTCGGGTCGTTGGTAAAGTCAGTAAGCGGCGTGGGCCGTATGTCGAAAGCAACCACCGAAACGTAGTCGTCGGGCGGCTTGATAAATTGCGTCAGGAACATCGCCGTCGGTCGAATCACTTCGTCAGTTCCCATGTCCTGTCCGCTGCTGCCATAGTAGCCAAACGTTTCTGACCACTTGCTGTATTCCACCACCATGGCAACAGTGATCGGCGATTCGGGCGTCGAGAAATTCGTGATTACCTGCGGCTGGCCGTCGACAATCAGTGCAAAATTATCCTTCTTCAAACCGGTGACGATCTGACCACTCTTCTTGTGATAGACGACGGTGTCGACGTTAACGATTTGGGTTGAGACGGTGACTTTCTCTGCGTCTTGCGGGCGTCCGACCAGGTCCGGGGGTGGCGGTTCCTCTTGTTTTTCGCCGGGTGTAGTTTGGGAAGGCCGCTTGTTCTTTTTTTCGTTCGAGGTTGGCGGTTGCCGCCGCGACTGCGCGCTCGAAGGAACAACAGTCAGCCCGGCCATCAGCGCTGCAAAAATGATTAGGGCGAACAGAGAGAGTGCAATTCGAGAGAACTTCATGCTTTTGCCTGAGAAGAGAAAAACCAAACGAAAATTAAGGATCCCGGCGTTCCAAACTGTGATGCCATTGATGATCCTCGCGTTTCCCGCTTATTGCCCGCCGCCGGCCTCGGCCTCGATAACTACGTCGTAAGTGCCCGTATTGTCGTTGAGATTTCCCTCATTTACGCCAAGAAACAGCACGCCGTCACGCTGGGCGACAAAATCGCGGCGCGTTCCGATCAGCAGAAAATCATCATTGTCGTCGCCGATTACCGCAATCAAAGCGCCGGTGGCCTCGGTGCGCATCAACTTTTCGCCGTCGTTACCGGCGATCCCGGCCGGAGTAGAAAAGCGACCTGTGCCGAGCGAGACGCGGCCGGTGGCGCTGATCTTCAATCGCTGGCCTTTTCGTACTACCAACCCGCTGTTGGTCCAACCGTTGTTGCTGTTGTCGGCACGCACTGCAACCTTAATGGTAAAAAACGTTGGCGAACTCGACGGCAAGCTCTGCGGATTTTGCGCGGGCGGATTATTTGAAATCGTCGGCGGATTCGAGTTCGTTCGTGGCGGTTGATAGACGGGCGCATTCGAGCCAGTGTTGCTTGCAATATCTTCGTTTGCCAGACCGGATGCAGCGGAAGTCGTAGCGGCGTCAAATTCAATTGATTCAATATCGTCGCTGTAGATCACGGTGCGACTGCGACGGCCGCCGATCAGCACGGTGAACTGTTGGTCCTTGTAGCCAATGACCTGGCCGCGGATGACGCTGCCATCCTTGAGCCGGATCGTATCGGCAAGGGCTGCGGGAACCAGCGTGAAGAGAATCAGAATCGAGCAAAAACCGGCGCGAAAAAACTGTTTCATAGTCATTCTCCAGGCGAGCAATTTCCCCAAATCAGGTGTAACAAGAGTCGATACCTTTTGCAAGCGGGAGAGTAAGCAGGAAACTCGGATGCGCTAAACGATACAAAGGTTGTGGAAACTTGCGGCTGGACCGGCTGTTTCAGCGGGAACACGACGATAAATATGCACGGCCCATCCTTGTTGTCGATGGCCGGTGACGCTAAACTCAGCGGCGCAGGAGGCTGAAGCTTGTCAGCGATCAAAGGCGTCTTCGAAATAGCCATTCGCGTACAGGATCTGTCGCGGGCTGAACCTTTTTACAAAGAAGTTTTGGGCTTTCGCGAGGGATTACGCGATGAACGGCGAAACTGGTTGTTCCTCTACGTCGGCCGAGATCGCGGCATGGTCGTTTTGCAGGAGGACAAAGGTGAATGGCCCACGCAACACTTTGCCTTTCACGTGGCCGCAGCCGACCTTTCCGCCGCGGCAGCTGCGCTGAAAGACAAAGGCGTCAGCGTTTCCGATCCCGTGGTGCACGACTGGATGAATGCTACGTCTGTGTATTTCGACGATCCCGATGGCCATAGCCTGGAACTCATAGCCCTGCATTCTTAGCAACCGCGAACTTCATGCTAACAAGAACAACTTTGCTGATCGGCGCATTGACGTTGTTTTTTGCGGGGTCGATTTGTCCGGCGCAAACTAAGCGAAATCTCAAAAATGTGACCGGCCAATATCGTCTTAGGAAGGATGAATTTCACAACTCGCTCGACATTGAGTTGCTTCGTCACGACAGAATTAAGTTTCATCTGATCGCGCTGTGGGTCAGCCACAACAATCCGGACAACATACATAATGGCGAGTTGCACGGAACGATCGAACTTCACAACAACGTTGGCGTTTATGACGGGAGTGATTGCAAATTGAAGATTGAGTTTTCAGCGGCGGCCGCGAAAATAACGGAAATCAACCAGGAAGGTTGCGGCTTTGGCGCGAACGTAACTGCCGCGGGCAACTACCGAAAAGTCGGTAACCGCAAACCACGATTTGATTTCTGATCAAGTTGTTTGCACAAAAATTGGCGGAAAAACAGAAGGTTTGCCAATCGCGATTTAGATCGTTATACTCGGCGCCAACTAGATGGTTGGTGAATCCTTCCATCACATGGTTGCTGGGGTGAGGACAGTGACCATATTTAGAAAAGGCGCGACAGCCCAAAACTGTTGCGCCTTTTCGCTTTCCGAATCACAGGTACTACACTCCGCTACAGCTTGAGACGGCGCTGTCCACCTTTTCCCGCGGAAGTAAAACCGCCTCGATATGGTGATTCATGACCTTGGACAGAATGGCATGCACTTGCCTTACTCCTTCTGTCAATGCGGCCGGGCCTGGTTGCAGGATGTAAGTTGATTTGATTTCGTAAATATCATCGTTCGCTATCGCGGCTATTTCACCCCAGCCTTCACGCTGCCGAATGATGTTCTTCTTTACCTGACGCCCGCACCACGAAGCGATGATGATTTCCGGGTTGCGCGCAGTCACGTCCGCCGACGATACAACGCGGTTGGTTGCCGCCTTGCAGTTTCGCAGTTCGGGAAATACTGGTACTCCACCGGCTATCTCGATCAACTCATCGACCCAACGAATTCCAGAAATCAGGGGGTCGGCCCACTCTTCAAAGAAAACTCGTGGCCGTCGTTCAAAGCGTGAGGCTGACGCGGCGATTGCCTCGAGCTCAGTCTGTAAGGTGACGACCAGTTGCTCAGCCCGTTCCACGAGACCGACGATCCTGCCGACGGTCAAGATCATTTCCAGAATTTCCGTGACGCCGCGATGATTGAACGTCATCACGTTTACACCACGCCGAATTAATTCAGCGGCGATGTCGGCCTGTAGATCAGAAAATGCAAAGACAAGGTCAGGTTTTAGAGCGAGGATTTTGTCGAACTTGGCGTTGATGAAGGCAGACACTCGAGGTTTGCTCCGCGCCTCCGGTGGCCGAACGGTGTAACCCGACACGCCCACGATACGATCCTGTGCGCCGAGCAGGTAAAGAGTCTCAGTCGTTTCTTCGGTAAGGCAAATGATCCGCCGGGGATAAGAACCAAGCTGGTCGTTCATGGCCCCACCCGGGAATTGTCAGTTTGTAGCTTTTCTAAACAACTACGGCAAAGACAGCCATTAAATTTCTCACGCAGCACTTGCCGGGTCGCGTCCGTCAGCTTAATTTCCGCGCACCAACAACCAGCGAGACTGACGCCGCAAGCGAAGGGCAATCCGCAAGCTGCGCAACCGTCAGTTGCCTTTCCTTCGCCTTCATCGCTCTTTGGTATAGCTGGTTCGGTCATTTCTTCCGCTTTGTATGGACAATGACGGCAGTCGCTCTCACAGCAGTATCCGCGGCGCAAATGATACCGCGCCGTAAAAACCATTAGGCCGTTCTCGAGATAATAGTCCTCGCCCTCGACCAAAACCGCGCCCGCGCTGCTGCCGTCGTCCATGTTTGTTAAAAGTTAAATGCGACGCCCGCACGGCCTGTTCGGCCCGCAGTGCGAAAGCCGCTTTCAAAGTATTCGCGATCAAAAATGTTGTCGACGTAACCAAAGAGTCGCAACCCGCGTGTTTCGCCCGCGAGTGGAAAAGTGTAGCTCGCACCTGCATCAGCTTTTGCTAAACCACGAAAGCGGTACGCACGATTTGCGAATGTGGTTGAGTCAAACACCGACGCCAGATAATCGCTTGAGGCGGCGAAATCTAAATTTAGCATCAAGCGTTTTCCGAAGCGCTGGGTGGCGACGATTGAAAACTGATGATCGGGAATCACGAGCGATCGCAGCGTACCCGGCGCTTGTGGTGTTCGCTGTAAAGATTTTGTGTACGTGTAGTTTGTCGCAATATTCAGGTCTCTTGTTGGGCTCGTCGTAAAACTCAGCTCGACTCCCCGCGCGATGCCCCCTTCGCTATTACGATAACCGCCGAACCTGCCGAACGGGTCGGTAGCAGGATTGATCACGCCCGAGAAATCAAAAATGATTACTTTTTGAAGCGCGGTGTAAAAGTAAGAAGCCGAAATACTCGCCTTTTCGTTGTAGAAGGTCTGATCGATTCCAGCGTCGAAAGCAATTGAATGTTCCGGCTGCAACCGCGGATCACCAAAAACTGAGTAGCCGAAAAATCCAAAGAACGTTCCAAACCGTTCGAACAGGGAAGGCGCGCGATATCCATTGCCCACGTGGCCGCGCAATTTGGTTTGCGTTGATCGTAACAAATACGCAACCGAACCATCGCCGGTGTAGGCGTTTGGTGGTGAGCTAAACGTCAAGCCGTTGTACGGGGCGGCAGTAGCGGGTGCGAACGCTGGTTTCTGTAAGCGAAACAACTGCGCGCGAAACGCCCCCGAGATTTGCAGGCGGTCGTTCAGCAGCCGCAATTGATCCTGAATGAAAAACCCGTGACTGCGTTGCGTAACATTGACACTTGAGTTCTGGGCTGGATCAACGGGCAGCGTAACGTTCTTAAAAGTTTCCGATTCAAACTCATATCCGCCTGAAACGTTATTGACGCCCCTCGTGATCAAATCAAAACGGCCAGTGAGTGTATGGATACGTCCGTCAAAGTCTGATATCTCAGTGCCGCCGAACGGTTGAAAGTCCACGCCGAGTGGTCCGTTCGAAATGCGGCGGTGGCTGGTGAAGCCGTGGTAACTCAGACTGTAGCCAAACGCCTCGACCGGACGGTGATTGAAGATCAGCGCGCCATCAAAAAAGTGGGATTGGCGTTCGTTATCCGGATCGTTAGCTGAAGGAATAAATGTTGCGCCGTTCGCATTTAATTGAAAAGGCGGAACACCACTTTCATAGCGCCGCAGCTCGGCGGGTGATAACGGAACCGCTTCGATTATTCCATTGGCGGGCAGAATTCCGAGCGCGGCTGGATTGTTATTCAGGCGCGCGCGTCCATTGCCCGCAAAGATGCGGCCCGTCAGCGTGCTGGTACTTCCCAGACGAAACACGAGGCGACCTTGCCCACTGCTATTTCGCGCGGCATCGTCCTGATCCACACCGTCACTAAAGTCTAAAAAAGAAAACGCCCCGCTATACACCACGCGATCGCGTGCGGCCCCGCCGGCGATTTGCGCGCGAGTTCGGAATAGCCCGAGACCACCGCCCTCACCGAGGATGGAACCGTGAACGGGACCGCCGCCCTCGTCGGTCACCAGATTAATCACGCCGCCGATCGCATTTGACCCGTAAAGCGACGAACCCGAACCACGCAAGACTTCTATGCGATCGATGTCGGTCACTAGCAAGTCCTGCAGGAATCCCGACGCGTCGCCTTGAGTCGCTGTCACATCACGAAAGCGCAAGCCATCGATCAGAACAGCGGTGTCTTCGTTCCGTAGACCGCGCGTTTTAATTGCGGTGAACGATCCGGGCCCACCCAATTGCTGAATGCGCAACCCGGGAACTGTACGCAGCGCTTCGGTGATTGAAGATTCGTCGCGAGCTTCGATTTGCCGGTTGTCAACGACCGTTAGCGCCTTGGACACTTCGTCGATAGCTTGCGGATTGTCAGCGGCGGTGACCACAACCGTGTTTTCCACTGCGGATAACTCGAGCTGAATATCGAGAGTTGTTTGGGCAGGAAGGCTTACAATTTTTGCGACGCCGGCTGCGAAACCTGTGGCGCGCGCTTCGATCAGATATTCACCGGGCGCGAGGTCTTCAAAATGATATGAGCCGCTTGCATCGGTAGTCGTCGAAACGCTGAAGCTGCGATCCCGCGCATGCAGCGTCACTCGGGCGCGAGCCAAACTTGCGCCCTGCGGATCATTTATATGTCCGCTGAGATCCGATGTAGTTTGGGAATACGCTGTTGTGAATAGGACAAAAACCAAGGTGAAAGAAACGCACAGGACGAACGCTGGGCGGGGAATTCTTAATTGTGAACTTAACATTGTGGTCTCCTTATCCTCCCCATCGGAAGATTGGCAAAGACACACCGGTTGGAGGTCGGTCTCCTGACTTCGGCCGTATTACTGATCTAATCTCCGCGCCTTCCCGTCACTCGACAGTGGCTACTCGCGGATTTCGTTGCCGTTTACAGTTGCGAGGGCAGTAGCGGATTTGCACCGCTTTCCCGTACACCTCCGGCGCATCGGTTTAGCAAATGAAAGTCGACGACTTATGCGGAGGATCGAGCAATGGCGTGAAGTTAAAAACGCCCTCGATCTCCTGAATAGAAATCGAGGGCGTCTTTTGAATTGGAGTCGCATGACAGCAAAGAATATTTCTTGCTGATCAGCGTATGACGCCACTGCCCTTTCCCGGAGCGTAAGTGGTCGCTTCCGTTGCAGCAGGCAAGGTTTCCTGACTTCCGGCATGCAGCGTCGCCGCCTTCCCATTCTCTTCCCGGTTGGCCAGGTTGAAAACAGTGGCGATTGAAATGCGAAGCGCACAATTGCCGGTGCACAGTGGCGGGAACCGCGCGGGCTTCACACCCGCTTCCCTTGTCACCCTCTCGGGCACCTGCGACGGTCAATCGCGAAATGAATCGCGATTGAGTTAGCGATTATTAAAGTATAAAGAACAAGTCTCGCCGATTACGCGCAGCAAATTAGCACTGCTGGAGGTAAAGAACAAGGCCGAGCATGCAGGGCTGTTCGTTAGGCGAATTTAACGTCCACCTTACGTCATTTTCCGTGGGCGTGAATCCTAAAGCCGGCCCGTACTAATAGCGGCGGGCCAAGCGTTGTATTCGGCGTGCGCCCGGTAACATACCGTTGATTGAATAGATTCTCCGCGGCGACAAATAACTCAACATTGTCCGACACACGGTGAGACACAATCGCGTCCGCACTGAAGTAGCCGGGCAGCCGAAACAGGTTTTGATCATCGTCGAATTGCGCGCTGCTGACACGAGTCTGCAACGCCACGCTCACTTTTTGCGGGTTCGTATATCGCAATTGCATCGCCAAGCTATGACGCGGCACTTGAGGAATCGATAAACCTTCCAGCGCCCGAGCGACTGGAAAGCTCGTCACCACAGCATTCGCAAAGATATACCCGGCAGAGAAGGACCAATACTGGCTCGCGCGAATTTCCGTTTCCAGCTCAACGCCCTGCGATCGAGTGCTGCCCAGGTTGCGTCGCTCGCGAGTAATGAGATCCGGCGCAGTCGCGATCGTCACGTTTGCAATCGAGTGATTATTTGCGCTGCTGAAGAATGTGCCGCGAAACATCAACCGGCGTTCCGGCGAAGTAAAATTTAAACCCCCTTCGAATCCGGTTAGGTGTTCCGCGCGCAAGTCTGCGTTTGCGAGAGTGAGAATGTTGCCGACCCGGAATGATCGATAGAGTTCGTTAAGTGTAGGCGCGCGAAATGCCCGGTAAAACGAGCCAAATACAGCGACATTCCCGCGCGTTCGATAAACGAATGACGCTTGCGGGCTGAAAGCGTTTTCTGATCGGTCGCCAAATATTCTTGACGACAGGATGCGAGTGCTAAGGGGAAACGTATCAGCGTGCGCGAAATAGTTTCGCCAATGATCAACTCGCGCGCCCGCCATGATGGTGAATCGCGAACTAACTTGAAAAACGTCGTTCAGGAAAACGCCGGCATCGCGCTCGCGTCCGCCGGCGCCTAACAGAGAAGTTATGCGCCCTTGTGTGAAAGCGAGCTCATCGCTGGCGCCGCGCACTTCGCGCGCGTCTAACCCGGCTGTCAACTGATGTTTCCCACCAATTGCACGCGACCACTGGGTGCTTAAGCCAACCACCTGAACAGGAACGCGCTGAATCCGGGTAGGTGTTTCACTGTTGCGGTCGATCGCAATAGCAGAAAAATTTTGGTCAAAGGCCTGCGACGTGCCGTAAGCGCGGATTGAGAATGTGCCAATCCTCGAGTCACTATCAGCGCCCAAACGAAGCTGTCGAATATGTGTGCGGTTGATTTGAAAAGGCGTGCCGTTTTGACGGCTCTCGCCAAAGTACGACGCGCCGGCAAAAACTTTAAATGGCGACGCATCGAACTGTAGCTTGAAATCCAGATCGGCATTGCGGGATGTTACGGGTTGATCGATTTGCCCGCGTTCGTTCTTTGCGACAATCACGTAGCCATTTGTTTTGAACGTTTCAGCTGCGATGCTCGCAGCCCATGGACCATGGCTGGTCCCAGCGAACAACGAACCATCGGCGGTCGCTTCATTTCCATAAGAAGTTTCGAAGGACAAGTTGGCTGTGTCCGTGGATTTTGTCAGCAGGTTTATTACGCCACCAAGCGCGCCGCTGCCGTATACGTTCGAAGCGCCGCCGCGCAAGACTTCAATTCGTTCTAACGACTCGCGCGGTGCCCGCGACCAATAAACCCAGCCTCCGAATGGATCATTCAAGGGAATGCCATCGAGAAAGACGAGTGACCGGCTGGCGCCACTCGCGCCGATTCCTCGCAGCGATACTCCTTGCGATGTTGGATTTGCGGTGCGGCTACCTGAACGGCGAAATAACTGAAACCCGGGAACCTGTCTCAACACGTCGTCGACGCGCAATGCGGCTGTTGAATTCAAATCGGCGGCAGGCAGCACCTTAATGTTTGCCGCAATATCAGAGAGCGGCGTTTCCGTCCGCGTCGCGCTGATTACGACTTGCTCGCTGATGGCGGCAGGCAGCAGGACAATCTGCAAGTCAGCGGCGTTATCGGAGGTGCGCCACTTTTTATTGACTTCAGCGAAGCCTTTTGCTGACGCCGAAATAGTGAGTTCAATTGCGGACACGGTGCTAAACAAGAATTTGCCGTCAGTCCCTGTATCCGTTTTTGCGATTGGCGTTTGCTGATTAAAAAGAGTGACTCGCGCACCGGCAATTGGGGCGCCGGTTTGATCGACGACAATACCGCGGATGTTCTGAGTTGCGGATTGGGCCGCGGAAGCAACGGCACAAGTTGCGAGCAGTAGACCTGTTAGTAAGCTAAATATCGATGCACGCTGAAGAAAACTTTGTCGAGGGATGCCGCACATGTCATTTACACTCTTGATTTGAACACTTCACTCGGCCGGCATCAGCTCGAGGACAATCTTTTTGTCTTTGAATGTCTTTACGGATTTCCATGGGATGACAAGCGCCTTGGTCTTTTTGAGGTCGATTAACTCTGCAACGCTGGTTCGAGCAACGACCAGGTCGCTTAGTTCGCGCGTTTTGTTCGGCTCGCCATGCTCAGGCTCGCCTGCGGAACGCAACTCGACAACCCGGCCCAGATATGCGCCGTCCTCGGTAAATACTCGGGCACCAAGAATTTCAGTTACTTTTTCCATGATCCCGGTAGAGCGCTGACAATTTTGAACGCCCGACTCTTACTTTCGTCGAGCTGCAATTCGCGAGCGGTCTTTTGCAACTTTACGCGGTTCGTAATAACCGACACTTCTTTCCACGGCACAGCGACTGATCGCTTGCCCAGGACAGGGCGCATGATCGCTCGTACGAGCGCCGGCAAACGGTCCGAACGTGGACCATTTCCAACAAGAATCGATTTTATTTTCAATTCGCCACGGGCTGTGGACTCAAGTTGCAAATCGTCTACTTTGCCACATGGCATGTTATTGGCATCGATCACCTGATGATCCAAAACTTGTCGCACGATTTCCAAATAGTCCTGCCTCATCCTTCGCCTCCGTGCGTGATGATTAGCAGCGGTATGGCGCCAAGCGCTGCGATAGTAATCAGGACGAGGTAAAACCAGCCGAGCGATTCTGCAAGCCAGCCGTTGGCGTGAGCTCCCATGTATTCTTTATCTCGCGCGACCATCAGCATCGGGAAATAAGTTAAAGGCAAAATGATGACGGCAGCGATGATTGAGTACTCGACCACTTGCACCGGATCTACTCCCGTCATGACGATGGCGGCCGCCAAAATAAAAATCACAATCCAGCTAAGGTTAAAACGCGCAGCATCTTTTGGCGGACGAAATTTTCCCCACGACCAGCCAAAGAAGTGCGCCAGATTGTAGGCCCCCGACAACGCGTTCTCGATTGCAGCGCCGCCAAACGCAAAGAACATTCCCACCAGCGCCAGTATCAATCCCCACTTTCCAAACGTGAGTGCTGGTCCAAGCACCGCCGAACCGGGAAGTTGCGGTTCGATTTGCGCCGGCAATAACAATTGCGCGCCGATCATCACCAATGCAATCGCCAACAGTGCGCCTAACGCGAATCCGATAATCACGATGATCCGATTCATGGTTACGTCTGATGGATTCCAGCCGTCCTCGATCGCACCCGCCGCATAGAAGTACGTCTCGTACGGCAACATGATCGAGCTCATCAAAGCCACACAGAAGTACGCATACACCAGATAATCTCTTGAAGACTCAACCTTTGGCAGGTTAGGAATAAAGCTTTGGCCGACTTCACTCCAATTTGGATGCAGGTAGACCGCCGAAAATACGAATACGAGCATCAACAAGCCCAGCAATCCAAACACGCGCTCAATCTGCTGGAATGACAGGAACCAAACGGCCAGCAGCAGAAAAATTAAGGCAATCAAAAGCAACAAGCGATATGGACCACCGACGAGCAGCTTAAGAACATAAGCGAGGCCGCCAATCTCAGCGGCACAGGTAAGCAGGCATACGACATTCGCCGCGAGCAACGTGCACAGCCCCGCCGTATAACCATTGCGTTCTCGAATCACATAAAAAATCGGATCTTCATTGACCGCCGCAATCCGCCCCGCCATTTCGCCATAGACCATGATGCCAACGGTGCCGAGCAGCACCATCCACAACAAGCTGTAGCCGAACTTGGCCCCGGCGTTGACAGTGAAAACCAGCTCGCCGATTTCGACAAATCCGCCCATCGCGGTCAGGATACTGAGGAAAACTTCCAGGAGCTTCTTCATACTTTGCAATCACCGCGGCCGGACTTATTGCTTCAGACTTTCTTCAAGCTGTTTGAGCTGTGCTCTGAGTAGATCGAAACGATCTTTCTCGACCGTTAACCCAGCTTGATTTTCAAACGACGTGCTGAATGTTTGATATTCGCTTTGAAGTTGAGCGGCCAACTGCCGCGCCTGCGAAAGTTGCCCTTCCAATCCCGATTCGACACTGTCGGAGTCGAGGCCTTGCCGGGTGGTCGCGACCTTGTCGTGCAACAAGTAGTTCTCAGTGCCGAAAAACGTTTTCGTCGTTCGACCTGCCAGCGTTTGCTCCCCGAGCAAACGGCCATCAGCGGCCAATGAACGCAGGCTCGCAACCTCAATCTTCAACTCGTTGCGATTCAGCGGTTTCATTTCCGCGTAAACCATCCATGCGACCAGGCCAAGCGCCACCGCACCAAGCACAGCGGCTTGAATCCATAAACTTGATTGGCGTTTTCGTTGCTTCATTAAAGTTGTTTACGAAGGCTTGATCGCGATGCCCCAGGGTCCCTCCCCCGCTTTGATCGTGCCTATCACTATGTCGGCGGTTGTGTCTATCACGCTTACATCATTCGATAACCCGTTAGCGGTGTAGAGCTTTTTGCCGTCCGCCGTCATCGCTAAACCCCAGACTCGCTGGCCGACGGGAATGGTTTTTTTAATCTCGTAATCGTGGGCATCGATCACAGACACGCTATTCCCGCGGCCATTCGCGACGTAAATTTTATTGCCGTCTTTCGATACTGCGACGCCCATTGGTTTTGTGCCGTTTCCCTCGGGTAACTTTATGGTTTTTACGACCGAATGCGTTTTAGTGTCGATTACCGAAAGCGTGCGCCCCAGTTCGGCGCTGACGTAGGCGAGCGATCCGTCGGGAGAAAACGCAGCGTCGCGCGGCCGGGCGCCAACGAGAAAGGTCGCCACGACCTGGTTTGAATTTGAATCGATCACAGATACTGAATTGCTTGTTTCCGCAGTGACGTAGACCCAACGTCCGTCGGGACTAATGCTGACTCCTTCGGGCTCAATACCCACAACCAACGTGTTAGTAATGAGCCCGCTGTCGACGTCGGCAATCGTGGCCGTGCCGTCGTCTTCGTTCGAGATGTAGAGGTGTTTGCCATCACGTGCCACGGCAAATTGTTCCGGATCGTTCCCAGCGTCATACCGCGCAACAATTTCATCAGTCGACGTATCGATGGCGGCGATCTTGTTGATGGTGCCGGGCATGTAAGTTGACAAGCTCAACGCTACGTAAACACGACTGCCGTCAGGACTAATACGTATGCCGCGCGGTCGTGCTCCCACCTTAATCGTCGCGATGACTTTGTCCGTTGTCGTGTCGATTACGGTGACGGTACCGTCGCGTTCGTTGCTGACATACGCGCGTGGACCAGTATTGCGTTTGTTGCAGTTGCTAAATATGAAGAACGCGACGAGCAAGATCGAGGCGATGCGCAAACTTCGAAAACAGATTGCGTTTTTATCCCTCAGCGAACGGATTGGTCGCTTCACGGCTTTGCAGTCCCCCTCAAGAGGACCGCCGGAACAGCTTCACGCTTTGCAACGATGCGCTCTGACTCTCTCATCCAGCCGGCAAACAGGGCGAGACCCGCGATTATGTAAACAACCCCGGCGGGGATCCACATGATCAGTCCGCCCAGTTGTTGATCTTCGAGCGGAGTCAGGCCCCATGACCAGGTCGTGTGGCTGTATGCCGGATAAATTACCCAACCTGCAAAAGTAATCAGCGCGCCGAGAACGCCGCTATGAATAGAAGTCGTGAAAACATAGAGTATTGCAACGCCGTATCCCATCGCGCCGCGTGGTCCATGAATCAACGCCCACCAAAACAGCAACGCTGAGCCCAGGAAAAAGATGTGTTGAATCGTATGAATCAGATTGCTGGTCAGCGTGGCCTGGAACAAGACCGGAGCGTGCCAGACCCATAGCGAGAATGCATGGATCACCCACGCGGCCAAAGGCTTGGTGATAAATTGCCAGGTCCGATCGAACCACGGTGCCTTAACCGCGTTACCCAGGGAACGCGAAACGTGCAAAGGCATTGCCCACAGAAACGAGATCACCGGCCTGCCCAATACAGTGAGCGGCGCGGCTACAAGCATTAGCAACTCGTGCTGCGTCATGTGAGCGGAGAAAAGCACTTCGCCTAACGGGTGTAACGGAGATACCAGGGCGACCAGTATTGAAAACCAGCCGCCTGCAAAGGCGGCGGCCTCCCATTTTTTAATGCCGTGCCCGGTACCCGCTTCGCGCCAGACTCGCCGTAAACCGCGTGCATATAGCCATCCGGAAACGATTAAGCTAATGATAACGAGCGGGTCGAGTCCCCAGGTATAAAGGAGATCGTGAGGGTGATGCGGTTTACCTTCGTGCGCAACTACGGGCAGAGCCGCGCTGACAATCAGCATGGGCAAGCACAACAACTGAACGGCTGCATTTTTGCGGCTCATCTTTGACATGGTCCATAAACAAAGACCGGGATCCACTGCGCAATGATCACTAACGACATGACGATGCTTATTAGCACGCCGACTGCCGCCATTAAGCGCGCTCTGGGCACTGTGCCGGGACCGTCTTCCTGAGAAGCCCTGAGCCTGCTGAACGTTCCGTAAGCAAGAGCGCCGCCCACCAACGTAATACAGAGCGCAGCAATTGATACCAGGTGCAAGGGCCATTCATGCGAGGTGTTACAAGCCCAAAGCACCAGTGCATAGTTGGCTTCCAACTGACTCAGCGCCGCGATTGGACCGAGCAATACGCCGGCCCATAGCGACATCACGCCCGAGCCGCTTTTCAAATTTTCAGTTGCAACGGTGCTCATGCAGTTATAGAACTCGCGGTCCGATGTAAATGACGGCGTATATCAACAGCCAAATGACGATTACAAAGTTCCAGTAAATGCTATTCTCGGAAACGTCGACAAACCGTTTGCCTTCGATTGGGCCGATGAACATCAGGGCGATCAATACAACCGTATCGACCATGTCGGTCAGCAGGTGAGCAGTGTGGAACCCCATGTTGAACCACACAATCGAGCCATAAGCGTTCTGCTCCCAATGACAATTCAAACTTTTGAATTCGAGAATGCGGACGAGCGCAAAGGCCACTCCAAACAACAACGTCACGATCATCCAGATGCGCACACCCTGGAGATCCAACTTCTCAGCCGCTTTTTTAGCGAGATGATTCGGGAAGAAACTGACCAGAATGATTGCGGTGTTGACTGTTCCCCATAACAGGTAAGGCGGATCGGTGTGCGCGGGCGGCCATTGCGGTACGGCGGTGCGCAGGAAGAAGTAACTGACGAGGAGGATCACCAGCATCGTGCCCTCCATAAAGATCATGCTCCACGTCGCCCACCACGTCAGCGCGCGATGGCCGAACGCGTAGGTAGGCAAATGAGATACGTCGACGATTCGAGGCTCGGTCACGCAACTTCCTTCCGTAGAAATTCGTCTGCTTCGTTTCGTTTCTGCTGCTTTACTTCTTCGGGTGGCCGTTCGTCTTTTTGCTTTTTCCTGGGCCAGAACCATCCGATCAATGCAATCGTCACCGGAATCGATCCCCATACAACCGCCCAGGGATTGAAAATCGATCCGATGAAGAGTGCCGTCGCTGCTAGAGCGGTTAACAGGGGCCAGATTGATGGCTCCGGAAACTCTTCAATGTGATCGGGCTCCGCATCGAGCATCTTTGTGATCAGTACCTGCCGCACTTCGCTGCGCACTCCAACGACGATCGGTTGATCGGGCGGTTGCACCCACAGTGTGTCGCGGCCCGCAACTGTCGGTAACGGATGAAAGTTGTAACTCGGCGGCGGCGAGGTAGTGGCCCACTCGAGGGTGCTTGCGTTCCAGGGATTGTTTCCGGCGATGGCGCCGCGCCGCTTGCTAATGAACGCATTGATGATAAAGGTGAGCACGCCCAGCGTCAGGATCACGCCGCCCGCAGTCGCCAACAAATTTAAGCTGCCCCAGCCCGAGATTGCCGGGTAGGTATAAACCCGGCGTGGCATGCCCTTTAGTCCAAGTTGATGCATGGGGAAAAAGGCGAGGTTAAAGCCGATAAACATCAACCAAAAATTCAGCTTGCCGATCCCTTCGCTGAGCATGCGTCCCGTAAATTTCGGAAACCAATAATAAAAAGCGCCGAACAGTGGAAAGACCGCGCCGCCGATCAGCACGTAGTGGAAATGCGCGACCACAAAATATGTGTCGTGCACTTGCAGATCGAGCGGCACACTCGATTGCATCACGCCTGTCATGCCGCCAAGCACGAATACAAAAAAGAAGCCCAGCGCGAACAGGAAGGGTGTCTTGAAAACGGGGCGGCCCGCCCAAATTGTCGCGATCCAGCAAAAGATTTGAATGCCTGAAGGAATCACCACCATCATCGTCGCGGCAGTGAAAAAGCTTTCGCCCATGCGGGGCAAACCGGCGGCGAACATGTGGTGCACCCAAAGTCCAAAACCAATAAAGCCCGTCGAGATCAAAGACAACACCAGCGCCGTGTAACCAAAAATTGGACGCCGCACAAATGTGGGAATGATCGCGGAAAGGAACCCGGTTGCCGGAACGAAGATTATGTAAACCTCCGGATGGCCAAAGAACCAAAACAGATGCTGCCAGAGAATCGGATCGCCACCTTCCGCCGGATTAAAAAAGTGCGTGCTCACTAATCGATCCAAGATCAACGAGGTGCTGGCAAGCGCAATCGTCGGCATCGCAAAGAAAACCATGAACGCCATCACCAGCACTGACCACACATACACGGGAATTCTGTTCAACGACATTCCCGGCGCGCGCAACTTAAAAATCGTAGTGATCAGTTCGGTCCCCACTACGAGAGCAGAAACTTCGGTGAAGGTGATCAGTTGCGCCCAAAAATCGACACGCTTCCCCGGACTGTATTGCGGTCCAGCCAACGGCACATAAGAAAACCAGCCGGCGTCTGGCCCAATGTTCAGTACGAACGCGACATAAATCATGATGCCGCCGAAAAGGTAGATCCAATATCCAAACGCGTTCAGGCGAGGGAAGGCGATGCTGCGCGCGCCAAGCATTAGCGGCACCAGATAAACGGCCATTGCTTCCATGACGGGCACGGCAAACAAGAACATCATTGTCGTCCCGTGCATCGTGAAAATCTGATTGTAGAGATCGGGACCGAGGAACTGGCTTTCCGGGCGCGCCAGTTGAATGCGCATCAGTACCGCAAGAATGCCGCCAAGAATGAAGAAAACAAATGCTGTAGTGATGAAGCGCTTGCCAACGGTCTTGTGGTTGACGCTGATAAGGTGGCCCCATAGTCCGGGCTTGTCGCCCCAGGTCTGTTCGAGTTGGCGACGTTCAATCGCTTCGTTGGCCGCTGTGGGCTCCGACCCTTGTTCGTTGCAGTCTGTGCGCGCCGGTAACATTTGCCCTCACGTTCAATTCAAACTTTGGAGATAGTCAAGTAAAGCTTGCAAATCGTCGTTGTTCAGGGGATTCGGGGGCATGTGATTTCCGGGTTTGATCGATTGGGAATCAAGAATCCAATGCGCCAGGTTCTCGCGACTATTTTCAAGTGTGGCCGCGGCAATCGTTTGCCTTGACGCAACGTGAGTCAGATCGGGACCAACCGCTCCGCCGGCGTCGGTGCCCTGGATGCGATGGCACATAATGCAGGTCGATGAAAGAAAGACTTGTTGCCCGCGTGCCTGTTGGGTGTTGGACGGCGCGAGCGCCGACTGTAACTGCGTGCTGTACCAACGTTCATAGTCCGCTTCGCTTTCGGCGATGATGCGCAACGCCATATGCGCATGTTGATGACCGCAAAACTCAGCGCATTGACCGCGAAAGACGCCAAGACGGTCGACCCTAATCCAGGTGTCCGACACATGCCCCGGAACCAGGTCTGTTTTGCCGTGCAGGTTGGGGACCCAGAAACTGTGGATGACGTCGTTGGACCGCAGCTTGAAATGGACCACGCGTCCGACAGGAACATGAATCTCGTTCGCGGTGGTTACGATCTGGCTGGGTAAATCATTTTCATACTTTACTTGCCACCACCACTGCTGGCCGGTTATGTCGATTGTCAACGGTTTTGAGTCGGTGGCAGCCAACGAGTGCAGCGATCGACCCGTGAGGAAACTCGAGATTAGCAGGACAAACAATACCAACACGGTAATGACAACTGCGGCGGTCACCACCTGGGATCGTCGATGCTCTCCAGCGGGTTCGGCTTTAACTTCCGGTTGATCCGAATCGGTTAACGATCTTCGCCGCCAAACCGCAATTGCCAACATGATCATCACGATCAAAAAAATCGCCGACAAGACAAAGAACATCAACCACCAGATGCGCGATATCTCATCTGATTGCGGCCCGGCGGGATCGAGCGGGGTTTGCACACCCGCGCAACCAAACATCAAGAGGCAACAAATTGGCAGCGCAATTAATTGAATCGCGCGCGCGGCATTACGGGCACACGATCTTTCGGAGATCGTGAACTTGCTATCGTGCTCCCACCTTGTTCGCCACCGTTCAGACATTTCACTGTTTGCTGTTTTTTATTGGCTGCTTTGGCATCGAACCTTCGGGCTCTTTCCCCTTCAAGTGGTCTTCGCGGCTTGGCGACGCGTCCTTCGGTGTTTGCCCGCTCATGCTGCGAACGTACGCCGCAAGTTGCCAAACTTGAAAATCCGGAATCTTATGCCGGAAGGACGGCATGCCATTCGGTCTACCTTCAACGATGGTCGAGAAAATCTGATCCGGCTTGCCGCCATAAATCCACTTCTCATCCATCAACGGCGGTCCCATTCCGCCGCCCCCGTGCGAGTGACAACCGCTGCAGTTATAGGCACTGAACAGCCGCTGTCCCTCGGACAAGGCATAGGCGTTTTGTTCGTAGTCGTTTTTAACTTCGCCCGCGGGCGAAGTGGCGCCCGGTTGCAGGTCAGATAAAGTCTGCGAGTTTGAAGCGCGCGCCGCCGGTGGCTGCACACGGAAACCGCGCTCCTCGCGTTTGCATGAAACAACAACGATGGACCAGGCAATCAGGATCAAGATGCCAAACTGCTTTTTCATCTTGCGCTCAGTCCTTTCTAAGTCGCCGGGACGCGCGGCACGTTGTATTGATCCAATATCTTGTCGATTTCGCCGCTCTTTCGCGTCAGAATCTCGTCAAGTTTTTCTTTGAACGCGGGGTCATCGCGCCGCACTCCCATCGAAATGTCGTACACGAATGGCAGGTACGGCAGATCGATGCGCGGTGACACCGGCACAACTTCCAGTGGCACCGGTTGACGCTTTGCGAAGTATCCAGCCAAAGGTCCCCACACCACCGCTACATCTATTTCATGTTTTGCCACTGCTTCGATAATTCGCGCCGGCGGGTTGGGTTGGTTATAGTCGCCGTATACGCTGTAACCCTTGACGTTTTGAATAATATTTCGATTGGTCAACGCATGAGCAGGAGGAGCATTAGCAAAATCATCGCCGATAATCTGCACGCCGACCTGAACGTGCTTTAGGACGTCATCGTCAAACGAGCGAACGTTCAGATGGCTGTCTTTGCGAAACACGAATGCATAAGTTGAGCGATAGTAGGGCGTGGTAGTCAGCGCCAGCTCCATACTGCTCGGCATTCCGACAATCAGATCGCACGTTCCCGCTTTCAACGTGTTGCGTACAAAGCCACGCCGTTGTGCCCACCAGGTGTATTCCGTTTTCACGTTAAGCTCGTGCGCGAGTAACTCAGCAATTTTGTTTTCGAATCCTTCTCCCCGACTGTTCGAAAAGGGAAGGTTGTTCGGATCGGCACACACCCTTAATACGTCGTGCCTGCTCAAAGTTGCCTGCGGCGTAGAGGTCTGTTGAGGCTTCGCCTGTAATTGAGATACTTCTGACGCGTTATGCTTCGAGCAACTTGCAAACGCGAGTACGCAAACGCTCAGCGCGAGTCGCAGGAAAATCGTTTGCGGCTTTGCTCCAGATTTGATTG